>JBFFCW010000198.1:0-7175 GCA_041559695.1 Desulfobacterales bacterium | reverse complement strand
GGCCAACGATGCGGGCCCGCACTGGTATGCTTCCTGGGGAAAAAACGGCACCGCACTCAATTCATGATAAGGCGGGACGTTGCCGGAGGCCTGGTTCCATTTATTCATCGGTGTGGTGGCGCATCCGCTAAAAATGAATAATCCAATGACCCAACACCAAAGAATGCTCCGCTGCCTTAGATCCTGAGTACGGTGTCGCTCGCTTTTTTTATTATCGGACAAATGTAAAGACGTCTGTATAGCCCATGGCATCTGTAATGATTAAAATAACGACGATGATGCCAACGACCAATAAGAATGTTACGAAAAAACCGCCACCGGCGGGAAGTTCTTCGATTTCATCGACAATTCGCTGGGCTTCAGCATCGGTAAGACTATCGACCCGCGCCATGGCTTCGACGGGGTCGATTCCGTGTGCCCTCAAGACCGCCTGGGCGTCTTCGCGCACAAGGATCGTCTTGATAGCATTGCGAGCTTCCTGGCCCTTGAGTGTTATATCCAGAGTTGCTTCGGTTTCGATCATCGCTGCCAGTACCGATTGATACGGTACGGCCACCAGAACCATCAAAATGACCAGAAATACACCAGTGGATTTCGAACGTTGCCGAATCAATTTCATTCTATACCTCCTCCTAATTCTGATTATTCTTTTACGTAATAATCGATCCTTTTGGCTGAATCCAAATTAATTGATTTTTAGTGATGGTTGTGGATGTTGGAATAATGGAATATTGAAAAAATGGGTTCAGAGATCTGGGTCGTTTCAGAATGTGGCTGGACCACCATTAAAAGTCAAAATATTTTCCGCTTCTATACCCCACTATTCCACTACTCCAGCATTCCATTATTGCCATTGGCAATAAACTACCTGAAAAAAGATGCCTCCCAGCGGTGAAATGAAGGCCGGCACTTTTGGAGTTGAATCTCCTGCAATCGTATCCTCAAAACAAATAATTGTCAATTTTAGAGGCTCCAGAGGATTCCGCAGCCCCGGCAGCATTTGGGGGGTGTATCGGTTCGGTGGGTTTCCCTGAAATTTTGGTATCTTGATCCCAACCAGATTTTTTCCAGACCGGATTCAAAAACGTTGCCCAAAACAATTGAGGAATAATCGGAGGTGGAAAACGGTGATATGCAGCATGGAAGCACGTTGCCGTTTGCGGTGATATACATCAGGGTTTTCGGGCGGAAACATTTTCTCCAGGAAGACCGCTCTGCGGGATCGGTTCGCACGCTTTCAAGCGGCGCTGCCGCACCGGAAGCATTGAATTGAATATCAAGCTGTCGTGCCAACGCCTGGCTTTGATTCACCAATTCCCGGCTTTTGCCATCTGAATCCATCAGCGTCTTTTCCGGGGTTGCCACCCCATAGCCGTCGGCGTCCTGGAAAAAAACCAGTCGCTGCAGGTAAACTTCCCTCACGCCAATAGAGGCGGCCAGCCGGATAAAACCCGGCAGTTCGGCAATATTTTCGCGGGTCCCTAAAAACCAGAGTGAGAGCTTCGGTTGGGAAAACGGCTGATGTCTGATACGGTCAACGAAAGACCGCAAATTTTTAACGATCCGATCAAATTGTTTGCTGTTGCGCATGGCTTTGTATCCCTGAGGAGAAGCGGCATCCAGGGAGATGCGCAATTCATCCAGGCCGGTTGCAATCAGAGCACTTTGCCGGCTTTCATCCAGCAAAATTCCGTTGGAATTAAACTGTACAGATACGTCGCGCTTTTTTAGATGGCGGATCATGGCCGGCAGATCTTCATTTAATAACGGCTCGCCGATGCCATGAAGGGCAATCCATTCAAGTTCAGGCAACTGGTCGGTTATGCGGATGAGCTCATCCAGTGTGATATCACGCGGCGGTTCCCAGCTTCCTTTGTAAAGAATGCAGGCCGCACATTTGAGGTTGCATCGATTGGTTACCTCTAAATACAAATTCCGCGGAAGGCTTAGCTTTGCCTCATCTGCAGCCATGAATCGATTACCCGTTCTGATTAAGCTTCATGCAAGATTCAGTTATTTGCCCCTGACGATGGTGGTACAGATACTGCCGGTCCTGATCGGCTTGGCCGCCGATGACAGCTGCCCGCTGAGCTTGATGCGTTTGCCGTTAAATATCGGGCAGAACTCGTCGGGTTGGTCAAAGTGGTTTCCTAATTTCCGCCGGGCCGCACATCCGCCACCGCAATTTTGGACATGTTCGCAATTCAAGCAGAATTGAGGCGTTTGATGCGTCTGCCTGAAATACGGCGATTCGAATATCGCTTCCTGTTGTTGCGCCAGGTCTTCAATGGTCAGATCTGAATCCGGCCAGTAGACGCAGGCTTTTAAATGGCGGTCGGGTGTCACGCGCATGCTCCGGCCGCCGCAGGGCGTGCCTTTGAGGCCGTTGACACCCAAAAACGTATTGACCAGCGGCTCGGTTACCGAGATAATTTCACAATCTTCAAAAAGAATTTCAAAGGCCCGCCAGTATTGGTCAAAATTTGGCATAAATTCAGCCGTATACATGGGTTGATAAACGTTGACTCTAAAATCAGCCCCGAAAGATGCCGCCAGGCCGGCGATTTTGCTCAGATCTTTATAATTCAGATTCATCAACACCGCCAGAATTGAAACCCGAATTCCCAGCCTGCAGCACCTTTCGATACCATCCATAATCGTTTGCCAGTTGCCCCGGCCGCGAAACCGGTCCTGCCGCTGCTGATCCGGAAAATCCACCGAAAATTCCACATCGCTGAAATATTTCAGTTTTTCATCGGGTGTGACCGACAGGGTGTAGCCGTTGGATGCCAGGCTGAGCTTGATCGGTTTGGCGTGCAGGTATTCTATAATTTCAAAATATTGGGGATTTAGACCATTTTCACCGGTACCAAAACCGATGGAGCTGATCGGGATGCTTCGACACACCTTTTGAATATCGTCGAGGGTAAGATTGTCGATTTGGTTCTGATTCCGGTAGCAGTGCGCGCATGACAAATTACAATCGCTGGTCAGTCCAATTCCGAGAGAAATCATATTTGCTCCTAAATATAAATTGAATCAGTGTTTTAATTACCACAGAGCGCACAGAGAAATTCAAAAGCTAAATAATCCGCAGATTGCGCAGATTTTCGCAGATTATTAATAATTCAAAAAACCTTAAAAAGATTTTTGCAAAGGTTTTAGCTTATCCGTAACTATTGTGGTTTCTATAATATGTTTAATGCACATTTCTTAAAATTAATTTTTAAATCTGCGTTAATCTGCGCAATCTGCGGATTATTATCACAAATTCAATGAAATCTGTGGACAGCTTTAGTTTTCAGCTTTCAGCCTATTTAGCTCTGCGATCTCTGTGGTGAATTATTCCTTTTAACGTTTAAAAAGGTACTTTAGCGGCACGAAAAACATATAATACGCTGCCAGAACGCTGCCGCGCAGGGAGCCCGTCACTTTGGAAACCCCGATTCTTTTGCGGTATCTGATCGGCACACTTTCAATGCGCAGTCCTTTGCGCGCCGCCTTTACAACCATTTCCACCGGCCAGCCATAGGTCATCTGTTCCATGTGCAAATCCGCTAACACCCGGGTTCGAATCGCCCGAAACGAACCGATGTCCGTTATGCGGATGGCATAAAGCCGGCGTAATAGATGCACGATGATTCGGTTGCCCAATTTCGCATGCAGCGGCATGGAACCTTTTTCAAGTCTGCCGCCGATTCGGCTGCCGATGACCAGGTCTGCCTGACCTTTTATCACCGGCGCGGCAATGCGCTCCAGCTGTGCGGGATCGTCGCTGCGGTCACCGTCCAAAAAAACAATAATGTCACTGTTGCCGGCTGCATTCGCTCCGCTGCAACAGGCCGAACCGTAACCCCTGCGAGGTTCATGAATCACCCTGGCGCCGGCCGCAGCCGCCCGTTCTGCGGTGCCATCGGTAGAACCGTTGTCCACCACAATGATTTCCTGAATCTTGTTTTGCGGGACGGCACCTATCACCTCGGCGATGGCCGGCGCTTCATTGTAGGTCGGGATCACGACGGAAATTTTCATCATATCGATTGCATCAATCCCAGTTAGGCAGTTCGCAATTTGAACAATTTTTTAATCTGCTTCTGGCAGCTGGCCACTCGCAGCTGGCTTTGCGCTTCTTGCTGCCGGCTTCTGGCATCTGATATCTGCCATCAGTCTTTTTCCCTTGATTCCTGGCCGCTGCCATCAAGGCCCTTTTATCGGCGCCTTAAATCGCAACGGTTTTTTGGCGTTCAATGCCCAGTTGTAACGGATGTACTCTATTTTTGGTTTGCGCTCCAGAAAAGTCATGGCATCCGGGCCCAGGTACGGTTTAATGAACGCCAGAACCGCTCCGGACGTATTCTTAAAGTCACCGGCAAACCAGTCAAATATTTTTGAAAGGTAGAGGGTGTTTTCGGCGTAATCAATGCGGGTGCCCCGCTCGGAGTTTATATATTTGCGTGTCTGTTCTTCCAACTGGCGCTGAACCTGTTCTTTGCTGAACGCAAAACGGGCCAATTTCGGGCAGCTGGAAGATGCGCATACAATGACGAAATGGATTCGCGGGTCTTTCAGCTGTTTGCGCAGGATCTCGTGTTCGATATCGTCCTGACTCAATTGTTTGCCGGCCACAACATGTTCCCGGCTCGTAAAAAATTTGGTGGATGTCCACAGCCCGCGAATTGCGGTTTCACGCACACTTTTCTTTGGTTTCCATTTGATGACCTTGTCAATGGTCACGACATTGTAGGCATTGATCCAGAAGGCCAGCCGGCCGTCGATGGTCATTTCATCGGTCCTGGCTGTTTTTAATTGCTCCATATAATTCTGAAAGCGCCGATCTTTGGCAATTGCGTTATAATCCACCAATCCCTGATCGTCTACATAGGCCTTCAGTATTTGATCAAATTGCGAATGGTCAAAGACCATTGCGTCAGCCGTCGGTACAATGATCAGGCTAAAAAGTATTAAAATACATGTATTTTTGTTCATGAGTGAGTTTCCAAAAAATATCGTTGTTTTTGTCTGAGAGATAGGGGGGCCCCCCGGTTTTGATAAGCGATCCATCTGAAGATAAAGCCCCCGGCCAGCAATACAAACAATAGGCCGTATTCCAGCAACAGCACCGAAGTCGGCATGATGCCGGATGGCGCCACATATTTTAAGTAGGACAGCGTCACCATGCAGCTAAAAAGCAACCAGGCGGCCGCCGGATAAAAACATAGAAACGGGACCAATATAATCACATACCAGGCATGCAGGGATGCGGGCATCAACACCAGCAACCACCCCAACAAAATGTAAGCGGATCGCATCACCTGGTCCTTTTGTTTGGCTTTAAAGAAAATAAACAGGCCGGCTGCCGCCAGGGCAAGCAAAAATATTTTACTCAACAGATAATAATCGAGTTGCGGCAGCAAATGCATCATCAGATATTTCAAACCCAGGTTAAAACTTTCATATGGATTCTGTAGATATATCGGTAGAAATCCCAAAACCTTACGCCCGCTAGCGAAAAAAGGCAGATAGAGCAAGACCATCGAGACGATAAAGGCAAGGATTCCTTTAATTCGTTGGCCGCGGCCGACCAATGTCGGCAATAACAGAGCGGGATATAGTTTGATGGCGCTTGAAACTGCCAGGGCGGCAACGCTTAAGATTTGTCTGTTTCTTGCATTCAGGTACAGGGCCAGGACCATCCAAAAAACCGTCAGGCCTTCCAGGTGGCCGCTGTAAGCGATTTCAAATATGACCAGCGGATTCCAGGCATAAATCATGATCCGCGTTTCTTCAAACCCATAAACCCGGAGCAGCGCCAGCAGCACAAAAACGGTCAGCACATCGAAAACCGTCATGAGACCCTTGTACCCGGCAACACGGTCTCCGACGATAATATGGAAAAGCCGAAAAAACAGCTGGGCGCCGGCCGGATAGAGGGTGGGGTAGGCCTTGCGATTGATATTCGGATATACCTTTTTATCGCGGAGACCTTTCAGTTCATCTGCATCGGGCGGATGCCGGTAAGGATTGATGCCGTTTTGCTGCACCCGTCCATCCCAGATGTATCGATACATATCTTTAGAGAGCACCGAAGGGGTGGCCGGCACCAATAAAACCCTGAACAGCATCGCAAAGATGATAATGATAAACACCAGGCTTTTTGAATTTCCCCATGTCGCCCGGTGCCTAAAGATCAGATAAATGCCGATCAAGTAAAGCAGGCTTATCACCAAAAATAAAAAAACATAGAAATGAATACGGCTTTTGCCGATCAGCCCGCTTTGCAGAAAAAAAGACTGAAGGCGGAAATTAAAAAAATAGAGCAAACCCGACAGAATACCCAGGCCGACAATCGCCATCGGAAGCAAATTGAAAGGGGCCGCGGATGATTTAGCCTGATGGGGTTTTGCCAAATCCATGTTTCACCGAAAGAAAGAACACATAGAAGAATCCGGAAGTATAAATCAGAAGGAAGGGGCTGACCAGATACTTGCTGAAAAACAGAAACATCAGGAGCCCGGTTAAGGAATATAGTCCCAGAAAAAATTCGAGAAGAGATATGGCATTAAGCGGAATTGCATAATGTTTGTTTTTCCAGTTTTCGCCTTTTTTCTGGATCCCGTATTTGGGGGTACGGATAAATCCACTTTTGATACCCAGCAGGGCCTCCAGCACGGCTTTGGTATTGTTGACCGCAATTCCGGTACCCAGACACATTAAAAACGGCAAATATTTAATGCGGGTTTTCCAGTCGCCATATAGGACGCGCTGGGAAAAAAGGTACAGGGATGAGGGGCCGAACGTTGCCAGACACAACAGCGTGAAAATCATAACCGGATAGGCCAGGCTGGAAAAAAACCACTGGGTGTAAAGCATGGGAATCGAAGTCAAAACCACCAGCAGCATCATGGGATGGACCATATAGTGGGTGAGATGCAAAAACGCCTGGACCTTTACGAGCCACGATATATCCGACTTAAACAGCCTTGCCAGGTTTTTTTTAGCGGTTTGAATCGAACCCTTGGCCCAGCGGTGCTGCTGGGATTTAAAGGCATTGATCGTTACCGGAATTTCGGCCGGGCAGACCACCTGCGATGCAAACATCAGTTTCCAGCCTTTTAACTGGGCCCGGTAGCTCAGATCCAGGTCCTCGGTGAGGGTGTCGGCCTGCCAGCCGCCGG
>JBFFCW010000197.1:0-7183 GCA_041559695.1 Desulfobacterales bacterium | reverse complement strand
CTCGCAGATTTTTAAGCCGTGGAAGCAGGTGCACGATGCGGGCACTCACCTGGGGCAGAAATATGGAAGTTTCGCCTTTGTCTGTTCCGACGATGGGCGGATCGGGGGTGATGCAAAAAATCACCTGTCCGTGCAGATTCTGGTAGAAATAAAAGTTTTTGGACCCCGGCCCGGGGCGGATGTCCACCACCATGCACTTGAAAAACGGCCTGACCGGTTCTGTCACGGCGCCTTCGTGGGAATCCGGCACCACCGGAAGGTCGATGCCGACCGTCCGGCCCAGCTCCGTTGAAAAAGGCCCGGCCGTATCAACAACAATTGGGGCGCTGTATTCAGACTGGTCGGTTTCCACGCCGATCACGCTGTCAGCCTTGACCCGTATTTTGCGAACGCGCTCCTTGAAATGAAACGCGGCGCCCAGATCGACGGCCCGGCGATAAAAGGCGTTGACCGCCAATAAAGGCGAGATCGAGCCGTCATCCGGTGAAAAGGTGCCTCCCCGCAGTCCCTTTGGATTTATACCCGGTATCACTTCCTGGATTTCTTTTGGCCCCAGATAATCGATGTTGAGTTCGAATTTATGCTGGATCGGCAGCAATTTTTTTAACATGGTTTCATCGGATTTGCGGTAAACCGGGAAAACATAGCCGCCTTTGAGCCATTCGATGTTGTCACCATACCGTTTTTCCCAGCTTGCGAATATCTCCAGCGACCGCCGGCAGGTCAGGATTTTAACCGGATCCGAATGGGTTGCCCGTATGCCGCCGATGGCGTGTTTGTTTTCGCCCTGGCCCGGTGACGGGTGCATGTCGATCACCCGGGTCTTAAAGCCGAGTTCCCCTAACGCCATGGCGGTCGGCGTGCCCACCGACCCGGCCCCCACAACGATAACATCACTTGTTTGCAAGGCGACCTCCTTTATGTTTCCCGGCCAATATTCCCAGCGGAACTTCGACAAACAGGGGCCGATCGACGCGATCCGTTACCGTGTCCGGATCAATGCCTTCTTCCTGAAAGATCCGCCAGATCATTGGCCGGCAGGTCTTTGAACCGCAGGCACCCATGCCCACCCGGGTCAACGCTTTCAGTTGATTGATATCTCTGACGCCCTTGCGGATGGCCGCTTTGATTTCACCGGCAGTTATGCGCTCACAACGACAGATGATGGCGTCATCCGGCGGTAGTTCTTTTTCATAAATCTGGGAGGGTTCCGTTTGTTTTTCCTGCACCCAGATGCCCATAGCCGCTTTTGCCACCTTTTTTTCGACTTTAATTCGTACCAGCAGGGTACCCGGGTATTTGCGCCGGGTCGAAATTTTTTTGACGGGATAATATCCCAGGATGGCACCGTCCACATCGGTGATCGGGACTTTCTGCCCGACTTCAACCCGTTCACGCCAGATTTCATAGGGCAGGGTGACCAGCGGATGCTCGGGGTCCTCCCGGTAATCGACCAGGACCATCGACAGCCCCGGACAAACGGCCACGCAGCTGCCGCAGCCGGTACAGGCATCCAAATCGGTTATATAGGGCAGACCGGTGAGTTCATCCTGCTCGGTTCGAATGGCGTCGACCGGACAAACCGACGCGCAGGGATTGCAGGGGACTTCCTGATAACAATGAAAAATCGGAAAAACCCCCTGCTCCCGGGCCGGTTGCTTGCGGCTCACAGCGGGCCCCGGCTTTGATTTTAATATGACGGCTTTCTGATCCCACTCGGCGGGGATCTTGCCGATCGGCAATCCGAGGGACTGAGCGATTTTCAGACCCGCAATCTTGCCGGTGAACATCGCCGCAGACGCTTCGGCAATTTCCTGGGCGTCTCCCGCACAAAAGACATCCATTTTCCACTTTTTGGCTTTTAAATAAAATTCGTTGACTTCGGCCAGACCGACCGCAATCAGGACGGTATCCACTTCAAATGTTTTGTGGGTATCCGGCACGACCTTCCAGTTCAGATCCAGTCGGGCAACGGAGACGGTTTCCACTTTTTCCTTTCCTCCGGCTGCCACAACGGTGTGGCCGGTCAGAATCGGCACTCCCAGCCGTTTGAGTTTGTCGGCATGAACTTTGTAACCGCCGACCTGCGGCAGGGCCTCGATGAGCGCCACCACCTCGATACCGGCCTGGATGGCATGATAGCCGGCGATGAGCCCCACATTGCCGCCGCCGACGATAAGCACCTTTTCAGAGGATTTTATCAGATCGCGATTGATCAGTGTTTGAAACGCGCCGGCACCGTAAACCCCCGGCAGGGTGTTTCCCGGAAACGACAACATTTTTTCCCTGGCACCGGTGGCGATCAACAACTTTTTCGGCTTTATTTGCCTGTAGCGGCTGGCTTTAACATTTTGAACGGCACCGACAATTTTATCTGAAAAAACACCCGCTGCTGTGGTATTCAACCAGATTTCAACCGAATCCAGTTTGGCGATTTCTTCTTCTAAGATGGAAGCGATCTCAAAGCCGCGGGTCCCCGCATAAGAATCTTCAACCGAGCCGAAAAACTTATGGGTCTGCAGAACCAGTTTTCCCCCGGCCCGGTTTTTATCGTCGATGATCAGGGTTTCGACTCCCAGTTTGCCCAACTCTACCGCCGCTGCCAGTCCCGCCGGGCCGGCACCGATGATCAAAACGTCCACCTCCCGGGTGTCAACCGGTGGGATGCGGGGCTCGGCGTCATCTGCCGGCAGCCGGGGCAGACCCTCGACACTTTCAACCACCATACCCTCGGCCAGCGCCGTCATGCACGACTTGACGGGCAGGCCATCTGCAATAACCATGCATTGGGAGCACTGCCCGTTGGCGCAAAACATACCCTGGGGGCTATCATCCTTGGGATGGTGGCCGAAAATGTGAATGTTGTTGGCGAAAAGAGCGGACGATATCATTTCGCCTTCATACCCGATCAATTTTTTTCCATTCCAGGTAAAGGTCACTTCCTTATATTCGGGAATCTCCAGGATGGGATGTTTTGTTATTCGCTTCAAGGTCATGGGTGTGCCTTCACAAATTAAGGTTTCAGGTGTCGGGTGTCAGGGCACAAATGCAAGCGCTGACACCTGAACACTGACACCTGACACCTCGTTTAAGTTACTTTCTTTTCTGCCTGCTCTCTCGTTTTCATGTACTGATTGAACCGGTGAACGTGGTCGCGGGCCAGGCGGCGCGCTTGGTCAGCCTGTCCTTTTTCGACTGCCTGCACAAGATCACAGAGATCCTGAAAGTTCTCCTGCAATTCGCGTTCATCCATGGATAAAAACTCATCATAATAGCGATGGATGTTGTCGTGGACGGAATGCAACACCGATATATAAATTGGATTTGCCGTAAGCTGTGCCAGGGTCATGTGGATGCGTTTGTCAATTTCGATAAAGGCATCCCTTTGAGAAGGGCCTTCATCAATGCATTTGCGAGCCTGGTCTAAAAGCTCGGTGAGTTTATCGATGTCTGCCGCCGTACTTCCTGCAGCTGCACGGGCGGCGACGATGCCTTCGACATCTTCGCGAAATTCAGCCAGATGATTCAATGAGACCTTTTGAGACCGGATTAACAGGGCCAGGCCTTCGCTAACCTGGTCGGTATTCAGGTCTTTGACCACCGAACCGCCGCCGACGCCGAGTTTGATTTCGATTAAGCCCTTTTGTTCCAGAACCCGCAGCGCTTCGCGCAAAGTGCCGCGGCTGATGTTAAACATGCCCTTGAGCTGCCTCTCGGATGGAAGGGTGTCTCCAGTCTGCAACCGGCCGTCGAGAATGGCTTCCTGGATTTGCATGACCACATCCTGAAAAACCTTGGTCTGTTTGGCTGCCTGGAACATGGCTGCTTTTCCTTTCGTTACATAAGAATTTTTGGAGGAGCTGTTGGCCGAAGAAATTATAATGGTTAGACCATTATAATTTTATGTATCACCCGTGTCAAGATGAAATCCAGGCGGGCAAACAGAACCGCAATCGGGCAGCGGCCATATAGAAATTCCGCTACAGGCGCCATTCTGATTATTCCCGATTATTTTATTATTTTCTTGACTACCTTCCGGGCAAGCTATAAATTGCAGAACTTTAAAAGAAATTCATACCATCAAAGCGGTTTGCCCGGCGAGCATAAGGGGCTTGCCGTTAGTTTCCATCGAATTGTGTTGAAAAGATTAGAAAATCGGAGTCCATCATTATGTTAAGAAACAAAAAAATTTGTATCATTGGAACGGGCAATATGGGAGAAGCCCTTATCAGCGGTCTGATTAGCTCGGCGTCATCCAAACCCCAAAATATTATTTGCACCGATGTGCGGGAAGCCAAACTCAAGGCCATAAACGAAGAATACGGGGTTCGAACGACACCGAACAATTCAGAAGCAGTCGCTGAATCTGATATTGTTATCTATGCCGTGAAGCCCCAGATTATGGCGGCCGTTCTCAACGAAACCGCCGAAAAACTCGATATGTCCAAGCTCATTATTTCGATTGCGGCCGGTGTTCCCATGGAAGCCATCGAGTCCTGTTTGAACAAGAAGTTGCGCCTGATCCGGGTTATGCCCAACATCGCTGCGGCCGTTAAAGAAGCGGCTACAGCCGTTGCCGCCGGAAAACATGCCACGAAAGAAGATATCAAACTGGCGATGACTGTTTTCAATTCCATCGGTAAGACCGCGTTTATTCCTGAAAATTACCTGATGGATGCGATTACCGGTTTGAGCGGCAGCGGTCCGGCCTACATCTTTTTAATCGTTGAGGCCCTGGCCGATGCCGGCGTGAAAGTGGGATTGTCGCGCCAGGAAGCGCTCTTTCTGTCCGCCCAAACGGTTTTGGGTGCCGCCAAAATGCTGATCGAGACCCAGGAGCACCCGGGCCAGCTCAGAGATCGAGTGACATCTCCGGGAGGTACTGCCATTGCCGGTCTGGCCACCCTGGAACAGGGCGGGCTGCGTACCACCCTGATTAATGCCGTGGAGGTTGCGACCAACCGTTCCAAGGAACTGGGTGAACTGATGATCAAAAATTTTTCCAATAATCGTTCTGCCACGCCCAAGGCCTAAAAGCGCCTGGCAATGAATCCGCTCTCTTATCGATGCTGCAAACGACAGTTGACGTGTTCCCCAACCGGCGGTTGATTGTCTCCGAAAACTCCAATTCCCGGATTTGCCACCGTTCAGAATTGATGGTAGACTATCACTGGTGCCCAAAATAGGTCTGGGCCAAGCGGTCTTTCACGTGAAAGCAGGTCCATTGCCGGATATTATCCGGAGTAATGGGGTGTTGGAGTGCCGGCGTATTGGATTTTTTCCATCACGCGATTACGCCTATACACCAACACTCCAAGGTTTTCCGATTCGTACCTTCAACCGCAACGAGGAAAGGAATGAAGTTTAAAACCGCCGGTTTAATCATATTGCCATTATTATTTTCCGTGTTTACGTTCATTAATGCCGCTGTCTGTTCAACTCAGGTTAAAGATATTGAATGGCATTCTTACGATGACGGGATGGCCCGCGGCAAATTTGAGAAAAAGAAGGTGTTTTTACATTTTACCGCAGCGTGGTGCTATTTTTGCGGAAAAATGGAGAGTAAGACGTTTAAAGATCCGGCGATCATCGCATCGCTGAATGAAAATTTTATTTCCATCAAAGTCGATTTTGACAGAGAGACAAAAACCTCTGATTTTTACCGTGTCAGAGGACTGCCGGATTCCATATTTATCGCTGAAGACGGCCAGATAATCGGTCGTCGCCCCGGATACATAGCGCCGGATGTATTGAAACGCATTTTAAAATCCATCCTGAAAGAGCGCTCACATGAATAATCATCGGGCATATTACCCGTTCATTTTTTCCAAAGGATTTGACACCATCGATTATTCCCGCCTGAAAGAGATTATCATCAATTCCAGGCCCAATGGATCTCCCGCGGATGATTCCCGCGTGCCGGCATGTGTATTTTTGCTGCTTTTCAACCGGCCGGACCCGCATATTCTGGCCATTCAAAAATCAGATACAGAAGGTTACCCCTGGCGAAATCAGGTTGCCCTGCCCGGAGGCCACATGGAAAGTACAGATGCCGGTCCGGTTGCGGCTGCTTTCCGGGAGCTGGAAGAAGAGCTGAGCATCAGCAAAGATCAGGTTGATTTCATCGGGTCCCTGGGACACTTCCAAACCCTCACGAGACCCAGAGACATTGAGGCCTTCATCGGGCTATGGCATAGCAGGGAACCGGTTCGATTTGATGCCACCGAAATTGCCAGAATTCTGGAAATACCGCTAAAAACGCTTATCGGCATCCATCAGGCCGAATGCTATCATGAACGCCAGCTGAACACAGACGAACTTGAATATCCGTTTGAGGACGTCGTCATATGGGGGGCGACGGCTAAAATACTTCACCATTTCATCGAGCTCATTTATCCGCTTATTGATTAAGCGATTGAAATACGCTCGGATCCGGGCGCCGGGTAAATGGACAGCAGGACTATCTGGCGGGTTTACGGGAATAGCGTTTGATCAGGCGGACAGTTGTGGTAATAATAATTGCGACGCTCATGGCTAGCAACACGGCAGGCACCCAGACATATCCCCGGTATTCGGGGTATTCCCTGGCGACCGAAATGCCGGTCAATGCAAACAAGATCACCACTACCATAAACACCATCATGATGATATAGGCGCTGGTGGACTTGTACCATGGGATGATTACTTTTCTAAATACCGGATTTTTATCAGCAGGCATTGGCGTTTTATTTTTTTATGGTACGCTATGTTTTAGCGGATGACCGGACACATTATTACGCAATACTTCATCTTAACGATATCAACGTGAAAAATCAAGGTGTCCATATGTACTCAAAAACCATTGCAAAAGGGAAAGTTTCCCTGTTCCTCAATCGCTTTTTACTCGGTCTTACGATCATCAGTTTTTTATGGGGCTGCGCCGGGAAATCGGATACGGTGCTGATTAAAGATACATCGCAGACCGTTAAACCGGATACGATTATTTCGACAAAAACCGGCAAGTCGATTACCTTTGATCAACTGATGGCTGATCTAAACCGCTATCAGATCATTTTTGTCGGAGAAAACCACACCAATCCCGCCCACCATGCGGTCCAGCAAAAAATAATTGAGGCCGTTTTTCAAAACACCCCTTCCATGCGGGTGGGAATGGAAATGTTTGATCGTTCATACCAGGAGGTGG
>JBFFCW010000196.1:0-7241 GCA_041559695.1 Desulfobacterales bacterium | reverse complement strand
GCTGAAATCAGAACCGCCGACGGCAGCACCTACCCCATACAAACGGTGATTGCCGAAAATCAAGCAACCGATTTGATAAAAGTCAGAGTCGATATCCCGCCCGAAAAGGTCCACTGGTTACCGGTGGGCGCTGAGCCGCCCCTGGTAGCCCAGCACGTGGTTGTCGTGGGCAGTCCGATGGGACTCGAACAATCTGTCAGTGACGGTATTGTTTCTTCGGTGCGGGAGATACCGGGCCTGGGGACCTTTTACCAGATGTCCGCCCCGATATCCCCCGGTTCAAGCGGCAGCCCGGTTGTCAATCTGCAAGGAAAGGTTGTCGGCGTGGCATCCTTTCAATTTTTGCAGGGTCAAAATCTCAATTTTGCCATAGCGGGCAATTCAATTCTCGATCTGAAAGCCGATAAACCCGGGCAATCACTCTCTGAATGGACCTTCAACCAAAGCAATCAAAAGTCACGATTGGCGGAGGAGATGTGCCGCAAAGGATTCCGGTTTTCGATGGGCGGGCAGGATCAGAAAGCCCTCGAGTATTTTAAAATGGCAACCGAAAATGACCCGAACAGCACGACGGCATGGTACGGTCTCGGATATTGCTACGCCGGCAAAAATGCCCACAAAGATGCCATCGAAGCGTATCAGCAGGCCATTCGAACAAATCCGGCAAACGAGATCTCCCATTTCCATCTGGGAAATTACTACTTCAAAATCGGTCGCTACGAGGAGGCGATTGAAACATTCAAACAGGTGGTTTTAATAAATCCTGAATTTGAAGCTGCCTATTTTAACATCGGAATGATTTACAATAAGGTCGGCCGGATTGAGGATGCAAAAAAATCATTTCAAATTGTCGTTCGCCTCAATCCGCAATCAAAAACAGCCTATTATAATATCGGGGTGGCTTCCACCAAGCTGGGCCAATTTGAACAGGCCGCCGTTGCATACAAAAAAGCAATCGACATCCAGCCGGAATTTGCCGAGGCGCTGTTTAATCTGGGTGTTGTTTCCGGTGAGCTGGGCAATGCTCAGGAGGAAATGGAAGCATATAAAAAAGCCATCCGGGTTAATCCGGATTTTGCACCCGCCCATTATGCCATCGGGCAGGCCTATTTAGACCAGGGAGATAAGGCCTCCGCACTGGATCAATACAAAATCCTGAAGAAACTCGATAGCGATATGGCCGGCAAATTATTTGAAGAGATTTATCGCTGAGACACAATTTATGGTAAGAATAAACGAAGGGTACATCCAGCTGCCAAATCGGGACGACCACAATTGTTTCGGCTGCAGTCCGCTGAACACATCCGGTCTGCGGATGAGCTTTTACACAAACGAAACAGCGGTATACTCAAACGTAACGGTGCCTGAACATCTCTGCGGTTGGAATAACCTGGTTCACGGCGGCGTCCTGACCACAATTCTGGACGAGATCATGAGCTGGGCGGCGATCTATTTGCTCAAACGGGTATCCATGACAAAATCGATGAGCGTTGATTTCCTCAAACCGGTTTATGTTGGCAATCCATTGAAAGCCGAAGGCACGGTTTTGGAGAAAAAAGGCAAACACGAGGCATTAATGCAAGGGCGGATTTATAATAAAGATGATGTTTGCTGCGCCAGGGCCACCGGAACATTTGCCGTTTTTTCACCGGCTGTGGCCAAACGGCTGAGTATTACCGATGAGGAGTCGTTGCAATGGTTTGAGCGAATTTTCAACCTCAAGTGAGGTTGAAAAAGCTTTCAGGTGTCAGCAAAAAGATGACAACTTGCGGAATCTGCTATTTCAGAACGTCTTGCCGCTCGCTATCCTTACACCTGACACCTTGTCTTACCTCAGATACCATCACTCCCTATCAGATAAAACCGAGACGATCTGACCGAACAGCGCGTCCTGATTTTCACGGGTCAGCGTAAAAAGCTGTGCACCCGATCGATTTTTGAGGTCCGCAATGAGTCCCCCGCCTTTTTGGGCGATCGTTGCGATCAACTGCTTTTCAGAGTCTAATATATCCTTAACGGTTTCGCTAAACCGATTGGATAAACACTCCATCTTGCCGATCTCGTCGATCATGAACGGACCGGCCTGCGGGTCTAACAGCGACAAGCCGTTCAAAAAATTTTCAAATCCGTTGACATCAACGCCGTATTTTCCCACCCGAAAACCCGTGCGAAATTCCACATGGGCAAGCACTCCGGTTCGTCCATCTAAACCGCAAAGGCTGAAGCCCTGGCGCGCCCCGCCCTTCAGAATTTCGCTGGTGTAAAAACCGACCGGATTCAGGTGCTGCAATTCATCAACCAGGCGCCGGAACAAGGTGGTTTTACCTGCTCCCGGAGCGCCGGTAATCAGGATGTGGGGCTTGCTCATACCGGGTTTCCCCAATTTGTTATCGTATCCGCCCTGTCAGCAGTGAAAATGCTCAAACTGTTTCGCGTTCCGCGTTGTGGGTCGACCGCTGAGAAACAATAAATTCGTAACGGTAAAATAAAACCCGCAATGAGGAATTCGCTCTTATCTGAGATTTCCCGCATCATAAATTGTGGGCGCTAAACCAGCAAATGTGCATTCCCGAGCCGCACATTATTCAGACCCGAATCCCGGGCAGCCTGGAGGCACTGGTTCGCCAGCGTTTTCGTTGTCATCGGCATATCAGACATGAAAAATTGGGGATGAAAAGCCAGCAGGCTGTAAGGAATATCCGGGTTGCACTCGACAATGAATCCGGCAATAGCGGCAATTTCTGCCGGATCGATATAACCGGGTACCAGCAAGGTATTGGCAATCAGCAGCGGCGGGAACGGCCGGCGGCTAATTTTTTCGGCTGCACGGGCAAAGTTCTCAAAGGTGCGTCGATTGGTAGCACCGGTAAGGGCGATATGCAGTGATGGGTCCCGGGCCTTAAGGTCGAACTTCACACAGCCGCCGGATTCAATTGCGATATCCAGCATCTGCTCAAGCAGGCCCGGATTTACGGAACCATTGGTCTCCCAGCAAATCCGCAAAATCCGGCCGGTTGCTTTTTCCCGGGCCTGCTTCGAAGCTTTCAGGGAAAACGGCATCTGCGGGGAAGGATCTCCACCGAAATAACAAATACAGGATGTCCGCTCATCAACATCCGCCACTAATTCCGCCACGGTATGAAGAGGCGCTGTAAATGTTTCATTTCGAAAGTGCCAATTCTGGCAAAACAGGCAGTTAAAGGAGCAGGCTTGAAAAAAAACCGCCAGATTCTTAAAACCGGTTTCAGCCCCGCAACGATTGGCGTATTGGGGATAACCGGCACCCGTTCCGCCGGGGCAGACCCAGTTAGCAACGCAATTCGTCGGCAGAAAATCATGGTACCATGAAAGCTGGCCGCTGTTAGAAGAAACACCAGCCATGCGACCCTTTCGGTTACGACGCAAGCCGCAGTAGCCGGTGTCATCGTCATCCATGCCACAGCGGTTCACACAGATATTGCAGGATACACCATCAGGGTTATCCGGTGGGATGGGTGGCAGCCCAAATTCCGCCCGGCTTTGCCAGTGGGCCTGCGCCACAATCTCCAGTGTCTCCTGCGGCTGCCGGCGAATACAATCCAAGCATACGCCCAGGGCGCCGGAGATGTCTGCTGAGTTTCGTTCACATAAGGTGCAGGTTGCCATAGCTCAAGGTTCAGGGGTTCAGGGTTCAAAGGTTCCGCCAGTGGTGGTTCAGGTGTCACTCAGCTGCCAGATGTTTCATCTGTTTAATTGGTTTGATTGGTTTAATTCGTTCAATTGGTTCGGCTTAAACCAACCAATTCAACCAATAAAACAAATGAAACCAATCTAAAAATTTCTTAAACCATGAACCGTTGAACCTCTGAACCTACGAACGTTGAACCTTAGAACCTTGAACGAGGATTGCCTTCAGCCAGAGCTGCCAGGTTGAGAACGGTTTCAAGCTGGGATTTCAGCGGATTTTGATTTAAGGCATTCAAATGATCAAGCTGGCCCTTCAGCTTTTCAAAGGCCTTGCCGGTGATCCGCCCGCTGGAGGCGACCGCCCGGATGCATAGCTGCAGGATGAAAAAACTTAAATACAAAATCAGGCCGATGGCCCAGAAGGCGTGCATAAAAAAATCACCCGAAAGATAACTGCCGCTAAAAAAAGTTTGCAGGGTTAACCAGCCGCAGTAGCCCAGGAAACCGACGGCGGGCAGGTTAAAAAGGGTTTGCAGGATCAGACCGCTGAGCCTGGCGGTTAAGCGTTCGAGTTCGGCGTCTAATGCGTCCGTCCAGATAGCCGCGAGCTTGTGCTCGAAACCTTCGGTGCCGCTCAGTGCATCTTCCACTTTACGAATCGAGCCGTCAAAACCGCCCCGGACCATAGATCTGGCAATATCCGGCCAGTTTTCCAGAACAGCAAGCCGGTAATTCCTGAAAGCCGCTGTCATCTGGCGATCCTTTTGGGGTTCTTCAATTGCCGGTTGGGACCCCTTCGAGCGCTTCAGCGCCGATAGCGTGTTCAACACCTGGCGCACCGGGCGGCCGTGCCGAAAAACAGCCATGATGCCGCTGCCAAAAATCAACAGGCGCGCCCAGACGGCAATCATCCATCCCATGGGCCCCAGCCACCGCTGGGCCAGCTTCTGGTAAACCAGGACATTCAACCCGAACAACGGCTGCGCGCCGATGGCCTGCATGCCGGAAATGGCGCTTCCCAGCGCTTTTTTCTCGGTATCCATAATCGAGCCGGCCGCATCAGCCAACAGCGCTTTATTTTTAAGGACTTCGCCACCGGCTTCCTCGAAAACAAAGTTTCGCAAGCGTTGGGCGTTTTCAATTCGGCGGTCGATGACATATCCGGCCCGGTTGATGGTGTTTACCACCAGTTGTTTCAAATCCTCAAACTCATCAAAATCATGTCGCGGGCCGGCGCCGGCGTCCCAGTCCGGATCTTGCAGGTTCCGGCGGGCGGATATACAAAACACCCGATCGGCCGGCATCTGCCAGCCCATCCGGATGTGCTCTAGAAAATCCGGCACAATTTGTTTTTTGAGTTCGAACTCATCCAGCCGGTCGCATTTATTCAGGACACAAACCAGGGAATCTCCGCTGAATTTTCGGATGAATGGCGCTAAAAAATCCAGGTGATCCCGTCGTTTGGGGTTTTCAGCGTCAAACACGCAGATCAGCATATCGGATTTGGCAATGGTCCGTTCAACCAGGGGGATATGTTTTTTAAACGCCCGGCTGTCCGTATCCGGGGTGTCGATCAAAAGCACATGCTCGAGGTCGTCGGCTGCCGGGGTTGAACGCGTTTCGACGGTTTCGCTGTCAAGGGCCTCGACCAGTTGCCCGCCATCGTTTGGATTTCCGCTAAAAATGATCAGATGATCGGTCGTCGGCCGCCGATGGCCGGTCGCTGATAGATCATCCACACCGGCCAATGTATTTAAAAGGGTGGATTTGCCCGAACCACTGGGCCCGACAAGCGTGACCACCAGCTTGCGGTCGAAGCGCTCGGCGATGCCTTCGATCATGCCAATGGCCTGGCTGCACTGCTTTTCGAGCCGACGGCCCGGAAGCCACAGGGGCGCCCCGCTGAGTTCGGAATTCAGCCGGTGCAAATCATTTTTAAACCCTTCGACTCTGCCCATGGCCTTTAAGAGGGCTGTCTGGCGATCTAAATTCATTTTTTATTTTATTTCCTCCGTGCAGATATTTATGCTGCTTTGCATGTCGGAAACCCCGGCGGCTGCACGTTCAATGGTCTCGCTGACGTCGCGGATCGCAGCGCCCGTAATCGTTTCCTCAAAAAGCTGCTGCACTTTTTTTAATTTGTGATTAAACCAGGCCTGGGCAATCGGCGCCAGCATCGTTTTGAGCTGCTCTTCATCCGCCTTTTTCAAAGGTCCGGTCAACGGTATGGCAACCAGCGCGTAAAGGTCTTTGGCGCCAAAGAGCCCGGTTAATTTCACTTTGATCCCGGCGGCACCGACCGGGTCTCCGGTGGACAGTACATAGGTAACCGCCGCTGCGGCCGGCAAAACGTTTAGCGAGGCGAAAAAGGTCTGGCTGATTTTGGACCAGATCCCCATTTTGCTTCGAAAATGGTCGGCCAGCTCTTTTAGATCTGTCAGCATGTCTTTGGGAATGTCCACTAGTTCTTCCCTTTGGGCAAGAATCGTTTGCAGCATGGACCGAAAATCCCGATCCCGCAACCGTTCCTGTTCCGCAAAAACCGACGGATGGGTATCGACAAAAAAACGCAGAATCTGATCTTGCTCGGCGGATTCCGCCCGGGGGTTTTGCGCGTCGGTATGCGCCCGTTGGGCACGAATGCGATCAACCCGCTCAGACATCCGTTTGATAACCGGATCGTTTAACGATCCGGTAACGCTAATCTGGGGGCCAATGGCCTGGGCGTGTAAACTCGTCACCGCGGTAACCAGATCTTCTTCCATTTTTTTGTTAAAATCTCCGGGATCCGCCGGCACGGCCTTGCCGGAGGCGAGGCGGTCTTTGGTCCAGCCGGCGGCCCCTGACAAAACCTTCAGGGGAAAACCGATAACATTGCCGGTTTTGCGCATGAACTTGATATGGGCCGGATCGGTTTTGGCCCAAATTTTGAGAAAGCGCTTCATGACCCGATCCATCGGGAAATGTTTGAGGGCTTCATGCACGTACTGGCTCTGGACCGTTTGAAAGGCATCCAGATAAAGTCGCAGCTCATCCAGGGAGCACTGCGCATCGGCAAGGAGGTTTGCGGCTTTTTTCAGTGCGTCTTTCAAAATCGAAGCGTGCAGTTCAAGTCGCAATTCGGGTGCGTCAACCGCTGCCAGGGCAGAAAGAAATTCGAGGCCATCCGGCGGCACGGGCCGCAGCTTCATGAAACTTTCTTCAGCGGCCACCCGGTTGTCTTCGTCTGCACGGTAAATCCCCAGCAGATTTTTTTCGGCCTCACCGCCGTAAATACCGCCGGCGACGGTCATGGCATGCTCGCGCACCTCCCGGTCGGTAAAGCTGGGATAAACGCGATAGATCAGGAAACACCTGCGGGTGCCGATGCCGGTGAGCATCTGTGACATAAAATCGGTATTGTCCCGGTTGTTGTAATTGGAGTTGGTAAAAATATAAATAAATATATCCGAAGCTTCCAGGGCCTGGCGGGTCACGTCCCGGTTGATGTACTCGCCTCTGGCGCCGGTGTCGAAGTCGGGCGTGTCCAGTAAAACCAGGTCTTTGGGCCCCGAGCGGTTGATCACATAAAGCGG
>JBFFCW010000195.1:0-7266 GCA_041559695.1 Desulfobacterales bacterium | reverse complement strand
GTAAACGGCTTTGCGTTTGCTCAGGCCGCCGTCATAGGCGTTGGAAACTTTCTTGGGACATTTTTCAGCACAGGCATTGCAAGCGATGCACTTTTCCATGTCAACATAACGGGCGTTTTGGGTTAATTTGACTTCAAAATTGCCCTCTTCGCCGTCAATGCGCTGCACCTCGCTGAGCGTCAGCAATTCGATGTTGATGTGCCGGCCGACCTCGACCAGTTTGGGCGATATAATTCACATCGCACAGTCATTGGTCGGAAAGGTTTTGTCCAGCTGCGACATCATGCCGCCGATGGAGCTCGAACTTTCCACCAGGTAGACGTAGTAGCCGGAATCGGCAATATCCAGAGCTGCCTGCATCCCGGTGATACCTCCGCCGACCACCATGACTGCGCCCGTGCCTGTTTTGGACATAATTACTCCGTCATTAAGAATGATGTAATATTGGACAGATCAATTTCACTTTTAGAAATGCCCAGGATTTTTTCATCAAGGCCCATGCACAACCCCAGCAGCTGCGGATACAGAATGGGCGCCAACGGCTCGCCGTTATTTGATTGAGCGGCCATGCGCATCTGCACCCCGTCGAACTGAAGCTGGGTATAGGGGCAGGCCGTGCAGATAAATTGTGCGCCGGCTTCCCGGGCGCTGGCTATTTTCTTCTGGGCCATTTCCATGGCCAACCGATCGTTGATACCGGTCAGGGGAGCGCCGCAGCAATCCAGTTTGCGGGCCCACTGCACGCTGAACGCACCGGTGGCCTCCACCAGTTCATCAAAAATTTTCGGTGAAACCGGATCGTCAAAACCCGTCACCGTGCTCGGGCGTAAGGCATGGCACCCGTAGCTGACCGCGATCTGCAAGCCGCTGTAGGTTTTTGAAATCGTTTCCTTTAAACGCTCAAGGCCCACATCATGATACAAAACCGAAAGCAAATGTTTGACTTGACGTGTATTTTTGTATTCCAGATTTTCTTTTGCCAGGATGCGGTTGATGTCGGCTTTTAAGTCCGGATCCTGGTCTAAAAAATAGGCTGCTTTTTTTAAGCTGCCGTAACAGCACTTGCACATCACCAGCATATCCAGGCCGGCTCGTTCGGCCAGCGCTAAATTTTTAGCAGCCGAGAGGACATAGGCGCGATGATCCGCGTTGCGGACCGGATATCCGCAGCAGTTGAAGCCGTCCATCTCAACCGGCTCGATGCCCAGCCGAGCGCACACCGCCACGGTAGCGTCGGCGTACTGCTCAACGCGTGCCGGAATGTTACAGCCATGGAATAACGCATATTTCATATAATTTTTCCCGACGCTCACGAGTCCGAATAATAAAGCGTTTTATCTTCTGTGCTTATGCCCGTGCGTTAAATTCGAAATCCGAAGCTCGAAAGCCGAAACAAATCCTAAATCCGAATGTTTCAATGACCCAAACAATATCATTTGATCATATCAGTGCCTTGAACCGCTTTTCTTTTTTTGGTCATTTGAATTTTGGTAATTCGAAATTGTTTCGAATTTCGATATTCGAATTTTTAAATAGCACTAACAAATATCCAATAACGTACAACCAATAACCATCCATCGAACATTAACGTTCGATGGATGCTACCGCCGTATTTTTCAATCGATACAAAACATCACACACCTCGACCTGCTGCGGGCAGTTTTCCTGGCATTGGTAACAGGTCAGACAATCCCAGATCATGCCGGCGCCGCAGGCCATCTCGGTTAATCCCAGGCCCAGGCTGCACATGATTTGATGGGGCAGCAATCCGAGCACCTGCTCGGGGTCATCATAGTTGGCGACCACCGGACAGACCGTTGTGCAGCTCTGACAGCTGAAGCAATGTGTATAGGTGTTATCCTTTATGGCTGTTTGAGGCTCGGCGGTGGTCGGCGTATTTAGCGGAATGGGGGTGTCCGGATTCATCAAATTGGTAAACCGCCCGCCGACCGCCTGCCGGGCATTTTCAATCGGTTGGGTATAAATATCAGCCGGAAGGCTTTCCTGAATGATTAATCCCCGGGCGAAAGAAAAGGGGCTCAAAATATGCGGCAGCGGCGGCCCGCTTTCCAAAAGCGCCTCGCGGACACTGTACCACAATTCCTTTAGCCGGATGCCGGACGGACAGTGCACGGTGCAGCGGTCGCAATTGGTGCACAGATAAACACCTTGCTGGATGGCCTGCATCTGGTCATCATCCAGTTTTTTGCCGGATGCCAGCTGCTTGAGCAGGGTCATTTTTTCGGACGGCAGGATGTATTCGTTGCCGATGGCCTCAAACACCATGGCCGCAGAACAGTTCAGACTGCAGCTTCCGCAGTGGGTACAGGCGTCCAGTTCCATCACCTGGCGGGTGAGAATGTTGGCCGTCAAAGATCTGGCCGGATCCATGACCCGATTGGAGATCAGGCTCAAGGGGGTGGCAAACAGGTGAAACATCTTGCTGAAGGGCAGATAAGCCAGCCCGATAAAGCAGGCGATAATGTGAATATACCATAAGAGGGTAACGCCGTCTTTTTCGTCCAGCCACAGGGCCAGCGGTTTGATGAGTTTGGCCGCGGCAAAGCCGTTAAATGCCCAGCGTGCAGGCGCGTGGCAATCCATGCAGCTGCTTTCGTGGACTTCTCGGCCGGCCGCTAACAGTTCTTCGTCAAAGGGCGCCTCGATGTTGGGTGAGACGGTGCCGTATTCCTTTACCCAGACCGTCTCCAGGGCTTCAATTTCGTCTTCATCATCCAGACCGGCATAGTCTTCGACCATCCGCATAAATTCGGAGTGAGAGGCGATCTTAAGACCTTCCAGGGCGATTCCGGAAAGCATAACCGCTGCCACGATTATGATGGCGTAATGATCCATGCCGCCGGTTCTAAGCCGACGGGGTTTTACAAGGTAACGACGCACCGCCGCCAAAATCACACCGGCCAGCACCATGGCACCGAAAAAATCCCTCAGAAAGAAAAACGGATTTACGGTGGAATAATACTCGCTGAATATTGCTTCCGATACCACGGATTCCAGGGCATGCATCAGCAGCAGCAGCATAAACCCGTAAAATATCAACATGTGCGCCAGCCAGCGGAGGAAACTTTCTCTAAAAATACGGCGTTGCAATAAAACATCCAGCACCAAAGCTTCAAGCAACCGGAAGATTTTGAAGCTGAAAATTACCCGTATAAAACCGTTGACGGCCGACAGCAGCCGTTGAGAAGTCGTGGTCGTTTTCCCTAATATGCCGATATTTTTGGTAAACCAGGTTGAAATCTTATAGATTAAACCGATGAGAAAAACAATGAGAGAAGTATAGAAGAGATGATCGAATTCTTTAAAAAATGAAATAATCTCAGCAAACATTATCCGGTGAAATCCTTATTATATGGCACGAAAGATATTAAATCCCCAAAAGGGCCGGGTGCCTTAAACCAAACTCAAAGCGGAACGACACAAAGGCGGAGGATCAGAAAGATATTATAAGCCGTGAAATTAAATAAGTTTCGCTAAATGGTGGCTTAGAAAAAAATGGGAAAAATTCAGAAATGGGCCTTATTGCCTTCCGAGGGGTCAGGACCGCTTTTTTTGAGATGCCTTTTGGGCCCAATCTTTTTCCATTTCTTTTTTCCATTTAGGACTACGTTTGCGTTTCTGTGCTTTTTGGATCACTTCCGGAATCAGTTGCAGCAGCCGCTGTTTGTCGACCGGTTTTTCCAAAAAAGTGTCCGGCCGGAAATATTCGTAATCCGGCCACTGGCTGTAGTTAATATCCAGTTCATCTCCCATGGCGGAGATGCCGATGATGGGAATATCCTTCAAGTCTTCATCGGACCGGACCTGCTTGCAAACTTCGAATCCAGAGAACAGGGTTTCCATCATAATGTCGAGCAGAATCAGGTCTGGGCGCTCTTTTTTGATTAAATCAATTCCTTTTTGACCGTCTTCAGCCGTTTGCACCTCAAAACCATTTCTTTGCAGAAAGGTTTCCATCGTAAAAAGAAAATCGGTATTGTCGTCGATCATAACGATTTTGAGGCTTTTTGCCATGGTTTTCTCCTTTTAAAAATAATGATGATGTTCGGGACTCGGATGCGGCTGAAGCTATACCCCAGTTAACCGTTAGGATAGATATTATTAATTCTAACATTTCGTCAAGTGAATATATGGATTCCAGGCCTGTTATTTAATCTTAAGAATCACTTTGAATTTTGTGCCCTTCCCCGGGGTTGAGGTCATCTCGATTCTGCCCCCGTGTTTGTTGACAACTTTTTCCACAACCGCCAGGCCGAGGCCGGTGCCCGCACTGCCTTTGGTTGAAAAAAATTCCTCAAAGATATTGCGCTGGATCCTTTCATCCATTCCGCTGCCATTGTCCGTGATCTCAAACATAAAATGATCATCGTCAAAAAAATCTGTCTTGACGCTGACATAATGATTTTTGTTTTGCTTGTCATTCAGGCAGGCTTCCAGCGCGTTCCAGATCAGGTTATTTAACATCCTGCCAATGCTGGCGACATCCAAATGAACATTCGGTATATAGGGATTGATTTGATGTCTCAGCCGGATATGCATTCCGGCAGCTCTTTCCTGAAATAATGCCAATGAATCTTTGGCCAATTGGCCGGGTGATGCCAGATCGTATTTAAGCGGCCGGTTTTTAGAAGAATATAAAATATTTTTAACAAAATCGGCAATTCCATGAATATTTTTACTGACAATTTGCCAACCCTTTCTGGCAAGTGCCATATCGCCATCCTTGAAGGCTTCATCAACGACGTAGACACCGCCCTGCAGCCCCTCCAGTATGTTTTTTAAGCCGTGTGACAGCAGGGCAATGGATTGGCCCAGGGTAACCAGCTCTTTTTGATCTATTTTTACCTGGGTGATGTTGGTTGCCATTTCAATGACGGCCGTGACGTCGCCATTATTATTGAAAATAGGGGATGTTTGAATAAGAATTTGGCAGATTTTGCCATTTGCCATCTGTACGGTTTCCTCGGCAATATGAAGGCGCCGATCCTCAAAGGTTTTTTGTACCGGACAATTGGGGCACATGTCCGTTGAGCTCTTATAAACGGTATGGCATTTTTTGCCAACGCCGTCGCCAAAGTCCTTTTTAAAATTTTCATTGATAAAAAGGATTTTAAGATCGCGATCCTGAATGGAAACGTAGCAGGGAAGAAGGTCGACCAGATGATTGAGATCCAGCCCTGGAATAGCGATGGGTGCTGAAGACTCATTTTCAGGGCGTTTCTTTTTTTTGACCATGATCAGATTCAATTGGGGAAAAAAATACCGTAATCCAGGGTCGTTTCAACCAAACATGTTCCTATAGATTGCGGTTTCAATATAGCGAAATGGGCCTGATAAATCAATTCTAATAAAAATACAGCCTGTTATTGTTCATATAAAACAGCCTGAACCGTGTAGGTATCGATATTATTCTCCGATTCGTTTATGATTTCTATAAAGCACAAAGAACACGAAGAGGCACAAAGATTAAGGCTATGTTTTTTCAATTCATCACTTCGCGTTCTTTGTGAACTTCGTGGTAAAATATAAAAGTGAAAAAAACATCTGTCTTTAAGCAAAAAATAACCGGGTCTCAACAAACGGCTGCTTTTAATGCGGTTCGCCAAAAAGGTCTTGAATTATGATGAACTATATTTTACCTATCATTTGATCCGGTTTGTCCGCCTTCGGCGGATTCAGCCGGTTAGGCCCGTTAAAAAAGGAAAAATGCCTGGTTTTATTTAACCGGCAAACGGGCGCAACCGATTAACATCCAAAAGAAAGGGTGATTCAGCCGTGAATGTCAAAGAATTTGTAGGCCGTTTTAACTTACACGTGGCCGCCGGGCAAAATGCGCTTGATCGGCAGATTCAAGGCGGGTATTGCGGTGATCTTTTAAGTGACGTAATGGCCAATGCGCCGACGGGCTGTATCTGGCTTACGGTGCAAACTCACCAGAACATCGTCAATGTGGCCGTATTGCATGAAATGGCGGCGATTATCCTCACCGGGGGGCAGACACCCGATCAGGAGACCATTGATCGAGCTAATGAAGAAGGGATACCACTTTTGATGTGGTCGCATTCGGCTTATGATCTCGCCGGTCAGGCCGTTGCCGCCGGCCTGGCGAATCAACCGGGGTAAGCCTTATGAACGGGTTCAATTCGCACCATGCGCCAACGCTCAGATGCTCAGCGCGGTTATTAGAACCCATCTCAAAAATGTCTCTTGGCCCCATATCTTTGTTGGTGCCTCGTTTCAAATCCTCGACATACAACCGTATGCCTCCGGTTTGCGACCCACCAAGATTATGGGATCAGACGGGAAATCCCGCGCAGCGGGGAAATTCCGCCCGCCGCGATCTTGAACCAAAATCCTATTTTTCAGATGGGTTCTAGTTTCTTTTAATCCCCGCGGAATATTGCAGCGACGTACCGGATTCCAGAGGCATCCCCTTTTCGGTTTTGGCGAGATCGTTTTTGAGCGTTACCATCTCGCTTTCGATTTCTTCCAGGGCTTCTTGATGTTGGGCAATCTTCTTTTGTTCAATGAGCTGCCGCGATTCGAGCTGTTTCAGCTGGTCCTTCAACTTGCCGATCTTTTCGCCCCGGATGGTATCGTTGATCCGGTCCATCAGGTGGCTGTGCTTACCTTCCGGATCGATGATAAAATACCAGGTTTTGGTTTGAAAACTGTACCAGGCCTCTCCGGAAACATGTCTGCCTTTTAACCGAACACCGGCCTTCCAAACCCTGAAACCGCCTTCTTCTTTAGGAACGCCGTGAATACGCGCCTGCCGGCGGCGCCCATCCTCACATTGAACCATCTGTTTTTCCATATTCGTTCTCCAGCAAATTTTCACCGCTTTCCATAATGAAGTTCCAGATTACGGAATTGCGGTATAAGTGTTTGTAAAAAAAACATTTTAAAACCGAAACGTTTTTTTGACAACCACTATAGGCTCAAAACCCATTGTTTTTGGGCTTTTTATGCCAGACCTTTTGGGAAAAGGCAATAGCCCGTATTGGCCCGCAGTCCTCTGCCGACATTTTTGTGAAATCAGCAGAGTGCCATATGCGAGATGCTAAATGGTAATGGAAAGCGGCCCCCCGCTAACCATTGCAATTAAGCGATCGGTTCTGACACTTCAGCTGTTGAGCTGCCGTTGCCGTTTTTCAGGCCGCCCATGGCCTTGGTCAATTCCATCAGCACGCCCAGCCCCTGTCGGGCCTCTTTACTCCCTAATGCCCCCAGCATGCCGAAAAG
>JBFFCW010000194.1:0-7278 GCA_041559695.1 Desulfobacterales bacterium | reverse complement strand
ATGCTCGCCATCGGCATGGCGTTGATTGTGCGGCCGAAACTTTTGCTGCTGGATGAGCCGCTGCTTGGATTGAGCCCGATAATGCAGCAGGTGGTCGTGGATGCGGTTGTGCGCCTCAAAAAAAGTTCCGGCATCACGGTGCTTATCAGTGAACAGTTTGCCCGGCCGGTTTTACCGATGATCGACAGAGGCTATGTCGTGGAAAACGGAATGTTGACTTTATCGGGCACCGGCAAGGAGTTAATGGACAATCCCGAAATAAAATCCGCTTATTTTGGAATCTGACTTTCGCATATGGACAAAAAGAAAATCCATAATATTTTTGTAGCTTTTGCCGAAACTGCCGCTCAAAGAAAAAACGATACGGCCGTCGTTTATCTGGGTACGCGCTTTTCCTATCGCCGGGTTAAAGACATGGCGGAGAGTTTCGCCGCCGGTCTCAGCCACGCCGGCCTGACGGCCGGACAAAAAATCATCATTTATATTCCCAACAGCATCCAGTGGGTGGTGGCCTGGCTGGGAATTCAAAAAATGGGCGGCGTAGGTGTGCCCATCACACCGATTTACACCCCTCATGATCTCAAGTATATCGCCAACGATAGCGGGGCTGAGGCCATCGTCTGCGCCGACACCAATTTTGGCTATGTGACCAGCGTGCTGCCGGAAACACAGCTTAAAAAGGTGATTGTCACCAAAATGGCCGATTTATTGCCCTGGTGGAAACGCGGTTTTGGCTACCTGTTTGATGTCATCCCCCGGGGAAAAATTGCTCTGGATGAAAACACCTTTTCCTTTCGCAAGCTGCTGGCCCAATACGGTAAATCACCGCAAAGTCAGCCGGCTGTCGAACCCGATGGAAATGAAATTGCTGAAATTCTTTACACCGGCGGTACCACCAAATTTCCCAAAGGAGTGCCTTTCACCCATAACCTGTTCCTGATTTCAGCCCGGGAACAGATAACCATCAGTGAATCCCTGTTTCCGCCTGAAAAAAATGTGATCCTGGGCAATGCGCCCCTGTTTCACATTCTGGGCCAGACCTGCGGCCTGGCAACCCTTTTAGTGGGCGGAGCCCTGATTCTGCAACCGAAAATCAACCTGGATGCGGCCCTGGATGCCATCCAGCGCTTTAAAGCCAAAACCATGATCGGTGTGCCCACCCTGTACCGCATGATTTTAGAGCACGACCGTCTCGATCAGTATGATCTCAATTCGGTTGAATACTGGTTTAGTGCCGGTGATTTGCTGCCGGTGGAAATTGGCCGGCGCTGGGAGCAAAAATTTGACAGAAAAATTCGTCAGGGATACGGCGCCACCGAAACCTGCGGCGGGGTTTCCATGTGCCCGGTTGGTATCGATATTCCACCCAAAAGCGTCGGCCGCATCATGGCATCCAAAAAAATTAAAATCGTGGATCCGGCAACCCTTGCGCCGGTCAAAACCGGAGAGCCGGGCGAGTTACTGGTTTCCTCTGATCATATGGTAACCTATTACTTGAATAAACCAGAAGAAACCCTTGAATCCTTTATTGAAATAGACAATGTTAAATGGTACCGCACCGCTGACGTCATGTCCATGGATGCAGATGGCAACCTGTATTTTGTGGACCGCACCGTAGACACCATCAAACACAAGGGCTATCGGGTGTCGGCCTCTGAAATCGAATCAACTCTCCAGGAACACCCGGCAGTCATCGGCGCCTGCGTTGTCGGCGTGCCGGATGAAAAAGTGGGCGAGCGCATTAAAGCCTATGTGGTGCTCAAAGAAGACATCAAAGGCATCACCGGCTATGAGCTGATCAAATGGTGCCGCGAAAGCCTCGTCGCCTATAAAGTACCCCAGTATATTGAGTTCAGAGACATGCTGCCCAAGTCCAAGGTCGGCAAACTGCTGCGACGTGAAATTCGCGATGAGGAACAGCGCCGCAAAGAAACCCGTTAAGTTTGGCCGAGAGCCGGCCAAACGGTTATTCGAACCCATCTCAAAAATGTCTTTTAGCTCAATACCTTTGTTGGCGCCTCGCTTTAAATCCTCAACATACAACAGTATGCCTCCGGTTTATGACCCACAACACGTATAAGAGCAGACGGGGAATCCCGCAACGCGGAATGACCCACAAGGCGGATAAGAGCAGGCAGAGACCAATCTTTTTGCTTCGGTCAGCGGTGCCTTGATATATTTCGCCGCCCTTACCGGGGTGCCGATCCTGCAGGGACTTAAAGGAACAAACCGTCCGTAAAAAACAAACAGAGGGGCCGATTATCATGGCTAAAGATGAAATAACGCAGATTAAAGTTGGACGTCATCGTATGGGCATTATTGGATTGAAGCATGTTCTGGAGGAAGTTTCCCGAAAATTTGACGGCAGGTCGGATAATGCGGTGAGCACAGAACTGATTCGGCGGTTGTCTGAATTAAATTACATACCCGAGAATAGCCAGGAAGATTACGAACAGGCTTTTTTACGGGAATATAAAAAATTTGTCGGGCAGCCTTGTGAACGGAGTAAGCTGGAAGGTCTGGAAATTAAGGTTCTGGGCAGCGGTTGTCCCTGTTGTGACGATGTGGAACAGGATCTGATGGCGGTGATGACTGAAATGAATCTTGCAGCCGACATTGAGCATGTGAGCGATCCCGCCGAAATCGGAAATTATGGGGTAAAGGGCACCCCTGCCCTAATCATCAACGGCGAGGTCAGGGCAGTCGGCTCGATGCCCAAAAAATCACAGCTCAAATCGCTGTTAAGCGAAGCCATCGCAAAGCATCAATAATTGCAAATCGAAATCTATCGGGTTATCGAAAGGAATAATAGATGGAGATCAAAGTATTGGGGCCCGGCTGCAGACGATGTCAACAGACAGCGGAGCATGTAAAAGAGGCCGTCGCCAAATCCGCAATTGAAGCTGATATCGAAAAAGTAACCGGTACGATGCAAATCGCCGGCTGCGGGGTATTCGGCACCCCTGCAGTTGTCATCGACGGCGGGGTCAAATGTGTGGGTAAAATCCCGTCCAAAGAAGATATCAAGAAATGGTGAGTTGCTGTCATTGAGTTAAAACTGGGTCGTCGGCCCGCTGGCGGAAGTGCCGGTGCTCATCAGCCGGGTGAATGTGGCGATCGGGTTTAAGCGCAAATACTTTCCATACACTGTTGAAATGCCGAGCGGCATCTGCCATGTGTCCTGCGAACCGCAGATAATTTTACCACACAGTGCACACAGACCACCCGCTTAGAGTTTGGCATGCTGTTGTTATGACCGTATCGTTCTTTAAAATTCTCTGTGTGCGCTGTGATCTCTGTGGTAAATCCTTGTCGTCACGATCGACACCGGCGCTAACGGTTAAGTGAACTGCTTTTTAATTTCGCGCTTCAGCAGCTTACCGGCAGGGTTTTTCGGCAGCTCGTCCACCAATATATATTCTTTGGGAACCTTGAAACCGGCGAGGCGCGTCTTCAAATAGGCTTTAAGCGCAGCCGGATCCGGTTTCTGGCCGGTTTGAGCGACGATAAAGGCAGTAACCCGTTCGCCATATTCTTTGTCCGGCAGCCCGACCACTGCGCATTCCTGAACCCCAGGCCGGGCATACAGGATCTCTTCAACTTCTCGCGGATAAACGTTTTCGCCGCCGGTGATAATCATATCTTTCAGGCGGTCAACAATAAACAGATAACCGTCTTCATCAAAATAGCCGATATCCCCGGAGCGAAACCAGTTTCCCCGGAATGCAGCGCTGGTTTCGGCGGGATTGTTTAAATAGCCCTTTGTAATGTTTGGCCCGCAGATACAGATCTCACCCGCTTCGCCCTGTTTTAAAACCGTTCCCTCAAAATCCCTAATTTGCACTTCCACCAGATCAACCGGTGTACCGACCGAACCGACCACGTGACGGTAGTAATGATTATAGGTGACCATTGCAGCGCTTTCGGTCATGCCATAGGATTCATGGATATCCAGGCCAGTGCGTGCTTTCCACTCCCGGACCACCTCGGTGGCCATACTGGCTGCCGCCGAAAAACAATAGCGAATGGATTTAAATTGTTCTGACAGACCCCTCAATTCCAGCAATCGAATGTAAATCGTTGGCACGGCGTAAAATTTGGTAATCTGATGGCGTTCGATGGCCGCCACCGCCTTTTCCAGATCAAAAGCCTGCTGAACCATTAAACCACCCCCACTGTATACCGTGGAAAGGGTAATGTGGACCTGGCCAAACACATGATTCAGAGGCAGGAAACAAAGGGCGCGGTCATTTTCGGTTGAACGCTCATAATGAGCCACATTAAAAGTGGAGGTCTGCAGGTTTTGGTGGCTCAGCATGGCACCTTTGGGAATGCCGGTGGTACCCCCCGTGTACAGGATGGCGGCAATGTCCTGCCGATGCCGGTCGACGGCCTTAAACCCGGGGGACCCTTCTGCGGCCAAGCCATCAAAGGAGATATCCCCATTTTCACAGACGATCAGCCCGGTCCGAGCCTGTTTTTGGGTTTCACTCAAATCCGCCAGCTTTTGGCCAGCGGTCAACAGCGCCTTGGGTTTGCAATCCCGCAAGATTTTAGCCAGTTCAGCGTTCGTCAACAGGTGCGAAAAAGTCACGGCCACCGCACCGGCTCGAAGAACGCCAAAATAAAAAGCCAGCCAGGCGTATGAGTTGGGAGCGCACAACGCCACATGGTCACCCGGTCTGATCCCCCTGCCATGCAGGGCCGAAGCGACCCGGCTGGCGTCGCGATTAAATTGATTGAATCGGATGGGTTTATCTTTTTCAATAACGGCAATATGCTTTGGAAAATAAAGCGCCGCCTTTTCTAAAATAGAAGCGATATTCACTTTTTTCCTTTCCAAACTTCTTTTATGGGTGTTAAGGAATGATATTGCATAAATCCCCCCACATTGAAAGGATCGCTTTTACAGTGGCAAACACAACATCCGCTTATTTAAAAGACCCCGACGAATCCCAAACGTTGATGAAAGTCGCGCTGGGACAGAAACCGGCCGATCTGGCGGTAGTCAATGCCCGGCTGGCCAACGTTTACACCGGTGAGTTTATCGATGGCTGCGCGATCAGCATTAAGGGGCGCTGGATTGCGTATGTCGGCCCAAATCCGGAAGATACGATCGGGCCCAAAACCGAGGTCATCGACGCCGCCGGCCAAACGATTATTCCCGGTCTGATTGACGGCCACACCCACATGGGCTGGTTGTGTAAAGCCGATGAATTTTTACAATATGCCGCAAAGGGCGGCACCACCACTATCATTACCGAAACGCTGGAGGTTTTTCTGGTTGCCGGATACGCGGGCATCGTCGATCTCCTGGAATCGTTTAAAAACCAGCCCGTCAAAATTTGGTCAACCGCCCCGGCAACGATATCCATCAGCAAAGCGGCGCGGGGCATTTCAAGAGAACACCTGCAAAAGCTTCTTGATCGCGACGATATCGTCGGTCTGGGTGAATCCTACTGGCAGGCGGTGATCCAGGAACCCGGCTGGGTTTTGGCTTTGTTCGAACAAACCCAGCGGGCCGGCAAGACCCTCGAAGGGCATTCCGCCGGTGCCAGCGATAAAAAGCTGGCAGCCTACATCGCCAACGGTATATCATCGTGCCATGAGCCCATCAATGTCGATCAGGTCATAGATAGACTGCGGCTGGGGCTTCATGTCATGGTTCGTGAGGGTGCTGTCCGCAAAGATCTGAAAGAAATCGCCAGAATCAAAGACCACGGCATTGATTTGCGTCGATTGGTCCTGGTGAGCGACGGCATAACGCCGGCGGACCTGATGGCAAACGGCTATATGGAGGCCCTGGTTCAAAAGGCGATTGATTACGGATTTGAGCCGATCAACGCCATTCAAATGGCCACCCTGAATGTGGCCGAACATTTTTCATTAGATCATTTGATCGGCGGCATTGCGCCGGGGAGATTGGCCGATTTTGTGATCATCCCGGATGACGCTACCATGGCCGCACGGGCAGTCGTCAGCAATGGGCGGATTATCGCCCAAAACGGGGATTTACTGGCGGCTCCGCAATCGTATTCTTTTTCAGCCGATAGTCTAAACAGTGTTAAACTGCCTCGCGAGCTGACCGCCTCGGATTTTATTATCCGCGCACCTGAAAATATTGAAACCATAAAGGTTCGTGTGATTAAAATGGTCACTGATCTGGTTACCGCTGAAATCGAGGAGCGTGTGCCGGTTAACGACGGACAAATTGCCATTGATCTGAATAAAGATATTGTCAAAATAGCAGCGATTGATCGAACCCATACCCCCGGTCGTCTGTTTGCGGGGCTGATCAAGGGATTCGGCTTAAAAGCCGGCGCCTTCGCATGCAGTGCCGCCTGGGATTGTTCAGATATTATCGTGGCCGGCACCGACAACAGTGACATGGCGATGGCCGTAAACCGCATCCACAGCATGCAAGGCGGCGCTGTCGTCTGTGAAGATGGAAAGATCCTTGCTGAATTACCGATGCCAATTTTCGGCGTTATTTCGGACCTGCCGCTGAAGAATCTCGCTCAACACTTTGAAAATATTACCCGGGCAGCCCACAAACAGGGTATCCCCTTCCCCGATCCGGTCCTATCGTTGACAACTTTAACCGGCGCCGCGATCCCTTATTTGAGAATCTGTGAGGAAGGATTGGTCAATCTGAAATCTGGCAAAAATGTATCGCTTTTCGTGGAATAACGAGTTCGGATTCTTTTATTCTTGAATTAACACGAACCGGCATCATTATACGACAAGGAACCTATCGGCATTAACCATTTGAAAGATGGAGAAACCCTATGACGGCTGCGAAAGACTTGTTGGAAGGCAAACGAATTCTCTTGGTGGATGACGAGCCGGATGTACTGGATTCCCTGGCAGACCTGCTGCCAATGTGTGAAACTGTTAAAGCATCAAATTTTAAAACTGCCAAAGACTATCTGGAAAACGAGTATTTCGATCTTACGGTTCTGGACATTATGGGCGTTGAGGGCTACCAATTGTTGGAAATCGCCAATCAAAAAAGGGTCATGGCGGTGATGCTGACGGCGCATGCGGTCAGCCCGGAAAACATTGTCAAATCGTTCAAGGAAGGTGCCGCCTCCTATCTGCCCAAAGAAGAAATGGTCAATATCGCCTCTTTTTTAAACGATGTTCTCGAGGCTCAGGAACAGGGTAAAAACACCTGGGTCCGCTGGTATGACCGCATGGGGGCTTTTTTCGAAAAGAAGTTCGGTTCCCAATGGCAAGACGACGAAAAGGAATTCTGGGAAAAATTTCCGTTTTATT
>JBFFCW010000193.1:0-7308 GCA_041559695.1 Desulfobacterales bacterium | reverse complement strand
GCCGACGTAAGTCAGCGACATTTCAAAACTGAACGTTTTACCGCTGATAAGGGAAATCGCTCCGATGAGGGCAGCGCCGTACGCCATGCCGTATGCGTTGGTTTGAATAACCGGCAAGTTATTTTGCTGGTGACGGGCCGAAATGATATTACCCAATGACGCCATAAACGTTGATACGACGCTCAACACCAAGCCCAGGGCGCTTTTATCTGAAAGGCTGAAAGATATCAGCTGCGGCCAAAAAACAAGCACAATTCCCAAAACCCCGATTGCCCCCCCTATCAAGACATTTGAGCGAATCGGCAAACCCAGCAGAACGGCCCCGTTGATCATATTCATAAAAACAATACTGGAAAAAATCACCGCAACCAGCCCGCTGGTGACGTGCACTTCAGCCAGATAGATCAACCAGTAATTGACTGAAAAGAGAACCAGGCCCTGCAGCGCCATAAAGATATGATCCTTCAGGCGAAACCGCATCTTAAGGCCCCGCAATTGGCAGTACAGCAACAGTGCCAGTGCTGCGGCCATAAAACGATATAGAACAGAAACCATCGGATCAACGCTGCCCAGCTGAAATTTAATCGCCAGCCAGGTCGTGCCCCATATGATAACGGTAGATCCATATAAAAAAAATATATTGGCATTCATTGCTTCGCCACCTTCCCTCCGACTCGTGCAAAATTCAGGCTTTAGTTTCCAACCACTGGCTCGACGTCTTCCCGCTTTTCATTTCCCGTCGGCCGGGTAATACGCTGCAGCCATTTTAGCGCCCGCCCAACGATAACGATCAGCCCCAGAAAAGCGAAAGGATGATCAGCAGTCCCCATTGTTTTGGTTTCAGCGAACCCATTATAAATATATAACCCCCCGCTTCAGACAAGCAGAGTATCCTGATCCAGCTTTCAGCCTGTAAGGCTCAGAGCCTGAGGGGACGGCCAGATTTTCAATGTTAACATAAATTCTGTTGCACGATAAGGATTCGGAAGAAATGCTGCCACCCGATTCTTGCGATGTTTATTTTAAAAAGGTGCTAAATATCAGATGCGTTCCTTAAAAGAAAGCGCCTTTTCTGATGAATTAAACAATGCTCCATATATGTAATTTAGGTAATAAAATTGTGTCTTTTATTACCCAATTTTCAAGGCCACTAATTTTTACTATTTTTATAATCAACTAAAATAATGAACAATAATAAAAATAGACCTATTGGCATACAATTTGCTTTTTGCAATGATGCCTGTCAATTTCCGGCCTTTAATATTTAGGTTCGGTTTGGGGCAGGCGCTTCTATCGGCTAGGGGCCGGGTTCTCAATTTACCCCTTTTACCCTTCAAACCGGTAATGCCTTGGGAGCCCTAACCCCTTCTTCCTATAAAGTTCAAGATAATCAATGAGCGGGGGCTCAAGGGGGAGCATGGCCTAACAAGGTCGCAGACAGGTTCGAATCCTGCACCCGCTCCACCTCGATTTGGAAATATGAAAATACTGATCGCACTTTTATTCTCAACTACAGCCGTCTGCGGCTTTATTGGATTGACTCAAGCGGGTATCTTTACCGACGTCATCGCTCATTTCAAAACCTATACATCGATGGGTGCGGGCAACATTCCCTGGCCGGCTTTCATGATTCTGCTTGCAACCGGAATTATCGGCATATTGGGTATCAGGAGAAGAGGAAAGAAGCCTTAATGGATGCGCACAAACATCTGAAATCCAGAAAAGATGCTCGAGTAATTTTTTGCAAAAACCAAAAAATCGCTGTGCGGTGTTTGACGGACAGGTGTAATTTTGAGGCCAGGATTCAGGATGTCAGTTCTTCAGGCATTTTTATTAAAACAGACCAAGCGCTGCCTGTCGGGGAAGAAATCGCTGTATCTTTCACATTCCCCGATTCGGGAAATCAGGTCAGGGCAACCGGCAAAATTGTCAGAACCACACCTTCCGGAATGGGTGTTGAAATTCAGGTCTATTTTAAGGAAAAGCGCTACGAGTATAATACCCGCAAAACCGCCCGCAAAAAACAGCCAAAACTCATATTCCTGGGCCCCTCCAATTCGTCCAGGTAAACCCATCTATCCGGGTATTCTTTCGCCCGATGTCAACTCGTACCCATCTCATTTTTGGCCTACTTTTCTACTCGCCATGCGGGTTCGCGCAATGGGAGCAATGCGGGCCGCATGACCCGGAGCAGGCGTGCGAAATTCGTTAACCCTTTGATATAAATATATTTTAAGGCAATATTAAATCGGCGAAAATGAAATATGACTTGTTAGAAACCTAAAAATCAGCTAAACTGATATTATCATAAATATGAATTTACCAACTTTTAACCAATCAACAGGTGATCATGGGTAGCTTATTTTCATTTATCTTTTTGCTGCTATTACCGCTGGCAATCGGAATACTGACAATCTATCTATCAATCGATTTTTTTGAATATTTGAAAAAATATCACCAGCCACAATATAAACAAATGTCCTTTGCAAGCCTCTTTGGGATTTCGAATGAAAGCTTCATTTTTCACCTTATCAAACCACAGGAATTTTTCCGCTTTCTCCTTTCACCGGCTGATCTGCAGGATAATAACGTCAAGGTTTATAAAACCCGAATCCGGTTAAGCCTGCTTGCCCTCATGGGGTTGTTTGCGATTATTTTGTTGTGGAGCTTCCTTACCTGATGGAACCGCAAGCCCGCGTAAAACCGTATACCCGTTAAATGACAGTTGCTGCTCTCCTTTTCGGAATTCTGCAATCCAACTCCCGGCTAATCTCATCTGTCTTCTGGCATCTGGCATCTGGCTTTTTTAACGTCAAAATGTTATACTATACCTACCGGTAGGTATTTTTCTTGACAAGCCTAAAATTTTGAAGTACGCATGGCCTTCATTTTGACATTTCCTACTTGGAATGATGAGAAATAGTCCGAAGGAACACGGGTAAACAGGCCTCCGATGAAAAACACAAAAACGATCGACGCTGCGCAACTCAATTCCAGAGAACGGTTACTGGAAACCGCCATCGGCATGTTTGCTGAAAAGGGATATGCCGGTACGTCTGTACGCGAAATTGTGGGGCGCGCCGGAGTGAGCAAACCGGTGCTCTACTACTATTTTAAGAGCAAAGAAGGGCTTTTTCTGGACATTCTCGATATGGCCGAAAATTTACAGAAACAATTGCTTTCGGAGGTTTTAAAAACGGAAGGCAACGTATTGGACCGGCTCCTGATGCTTTATCGCCGTGTATACGCGGGGATCGATGAACACCGCAGCCTTTATAAAATGATTCACGGCCTCATATCCGGCCCTCCCCAGGGGGCGCCGGATTACGATTTTACGCGTTATCATCGTCACATGACCAACGCCATTTGCGAAATCTATAACGCAGGGATAGGCCGCGGCGAGGTTAAAAAGATCGCGGCCCAAGAAGTCGCCTATCTGGTATTGAGCCTGATCGATTTTTGCCTCCACATGGACCAGATCCATCCGCAGTCATCGGATCCGCAACGCCCCGAACGGCTGCTGCGGATGGCTTTTAAGGGAATAAACAAAGAAACGGAAAATTAAATGCAAACCCGACATTCATCTTTATTTTTGATCGTTTTGCTTTTAACGGGCCTTTTGGCGAGCGCCTGTGAAGAAAAAGCCGGCCTGGCAACCACCGAAACCGATGCAACCCGGTCCCCGGCAATTCCAGTGTCTGTAAAAACCGTTGAGCCTGAAACGGTGCGGGATGTCATCTTTTTACCGGGCACAACCGAGGCCTGGCAGGATGTCCAGGTATCAGCCGACACCGCCGGCCGTATTGAATGGATCGGCCCGCGCGAGGGTGAACGCGTGAACAAGGGCGACCTGTTGATTAAAATTGACGTCTCCGCCCTCAAAGCCGCCCAGGATCACGCCGAAGCCCAGTTCCAATTGGCTGATGATCTTTACCAGCGGCGCCGCCGGCTTTATGAGCGCAAAATCATCGCCAAAGAGGAACTCGATCAAAGTGCCACCCAGCGCAAACTGGCTGCCACCGATTTGGAACAGATCAAAGTCAAATATAACCATGGTTTTCCGCGATCCCCGATCAGCGGGATCATCAACCACCTGTATGTGGATGCCGGTGAGTTCATCGACACCGGCAAGCCGATCGCAGACATCGTGAATATTGATCGCATCAAAATAAATGTTCGAGTGCCGGAACTCGATATCCGCTTTGTGCTCGAGGGTCAAAAGACACCTGTTAGAATCGATGCCTTTCCGGAAAGAACACTCAGCGGGGTGGTCGATTTTGTGGCCTTTAAAGCCGACCCGGCCAGCAAAACCTTTCTGGTTCGCAGCCTGATTGAAAATTCGTTCGCCGATATCCGGCCGGGAATGATTGGCCGGGTGGCCTTCGTTCGGCGCATAATTGCCGATGCACTGCTGGCACCGCTTTTTGCACTGGTGGACAAGGGGGGGGAACGCCTGGTTTTTGTCGAAAAAGACGGTGTGGCGCAATCGCGAACCGTTTCGATCGGGGTCATTGAAGGCGATCGCATACAGATTACCAGCGGCTTGAGCCCGGGCGATCGCCTGATCGTCAAAGGGCATACCGAAGTCGAAGACGGAATGAAGGTCAGCGTGCAATGATTCTCAATCGGATGGCACTCAAACGACAGGTAACGGTCCTGGCGCTGCTGGTGATAATTGTAGTTGCCGGCCTGTACAGCTATTCCACCTTACCGCGGGAATCCTTTCCGGATATCACCATCCCATATGTGTTTGTCACCACCACCTATGAGGGCGTTGCACCGGCAGATATGGAAGAGCTGATTACCATTCCCATCGAGCGCAAGCTCAAAGGCATTGATGATGTTGAAGAAATCCGCTCCACCTCAGCCGAAGGCATTTCTACGGTGGCCATCAAGTTTTTACCCAAGGTCGATTTGGATGATGCCCTGCAGAAAGTCAGGGACAAGGTGGATCAGGCCGAAGGCGATTTGCCGGCCGATCTTCAGGATGACCCGGTCATCAAAGAGGTCAATTTTTCAGATATGCCGGTTATTCGGGTGGTCTTGTCAGGGCCGTTCAGCTTGAGGCGGCTGCAAAATCTGGCCGAAGACATTCAGGACCGTCTGGAATCCATCTCCGGCGTTCTGGAGGCTCGTTTGACCGGCGGATTGGAACGCGAAATTCATGTGGAATTCGATCTGGATCGGGTGCGCGCTTATCATGTCCCCTTTTCCAGCATCGTCGGTTCGCTGACCAACAGCAATGTGAACATGCCCGGTGGCAGCATGGATATCGGTGAAGGCAAATACCTGGTGAGGGTTCCGGAGGACTTCCAGCATCCGTCTGAAATTTTTTCCATCGTGGCCTTTGTGCGCGACGGCAAGCCCGTTTACCTGCGCGATTTGGCCACCATCAAAGATGCGTTTAAAGACCCGCTGACCCGCAGCCGCATCAACCGGGAAAAAAGCGTTACCATCGGCGTCCTGAAACGCAGCGGCGAAAACATCGTGCGCGTCACCGACGAAGTCAAACGCGTGGTCAATGATATGCGCCCGGAGCTGCCGCAAACCTTGCAGATCGATCTGACCGCCGACCAGTCCAACGACGTGCGCTTGATGGTATCGGACCTGGAAAACAACATTATTTCCGGGCTGATATTGGTGCTGGCGGTTATTTTCTTTTTCATCGGCGGGCAATCGGCTATTTTCGTGGCCCTGGCCATCCCCTATTCCATGTTTATCACATTTTCATTGCTGACCGGGTTCAATGTCACCTTGAATATGGTGGTGCTGTTTTCTTTGATTCTGGCGCTGGGCATGCTGGTGGACAACGGTATTGTCATTGTCGAAAATATTTACCGCCACATGCAGCAGGGCGAATCCCGCCAGGAGGCAGCCGCCATAGGAACCGATCAGGTCGCCTGGCCGGTAATCACCTCAACCCTGACCACCCTGGGCGCCTTTTCGCCCATGCTGTTCTGGCCGGGTATTATGGGCGAGTTCATGGGGTATTTGCCCATGACGCTGATTATGGCATTGAGTGCCTCACTGTTTGTGGCTCTGGTGATCAATCCGGTGCTATCGGCCCGTTATCAAAAAATCAACACCAATAAACCAGCCAAAAAGCGCGCCTCCCGCGAGCCCTTGATCAAGCAGTTTTATCTGGTTTTTCTCAAATGGTCGCTGCGGCATCGCTGGCTGGTCATCTCGTCGGCAGTCATCTTGCTGATTGCCGCCACCCTGGCCTTTGTTTTTTTCGGCAAGGGAACTGAATTTTTCCCGGATACCGAGCCGCGCCGCGCCTACGTCAATATTAAAATGCCCGAGGGCACCAATCTGGACACATCGGATCAGCTGGTCGCCCGGATCGAAAATATTGTGTCCGAGTATGAGGACATCCGCTATGTCATTGCCAATATCGGTGCCATCGGCGGAGACCCTTTTTCCCAGGGCGGCACCGGTACCCATATCAGCCGGGTGGTGCTGGACTTTAAAGATTTACACGATCGTTCTCGGCCCTCATCAGAAATCGTAAAAGAAGTCCGGCAACGGATTTTAAAAGCCATTCATGGGGCCGAGGTGCAGGTGGAAAAAGAGGAAGAAGGCCCGCCTACCGGACCGCCGATCAATATTGAAATTTTCGGCGAGGATATCCTGATGCTCGGAGAGCTGGCGGCCCGCGCCCGTAAAATCATCAAAGACATCCCGGGGCTGGTGGATTTAAAAGATAATTTTGTCAGGGGCAAACCTGAAATCCGGGTGCGGGTGGACAAGGAAAAATCAGCGCTCATGGGACTGGACACCTATACGATCGCCTACACGGTAAAATCGGCCATCAACGGGGTTAAAGCCGGGGTCTATCGCGAGGGCAAAGATGAATATGACATTATCGCGCGCCTGCCCGAACGCGACCGCCAATCCATTAAGAGTCTGAAGCGCATTACGGTTTCCGGCCCCCAGGGTGAGCCGATCCCCTTAACCAGTCTGGCCGCGGTGAAATTGGGCAGCGGCATCGGCGCTATCATGCGGCTCGATCAGAAACGCGTGGTGACCGTATCCGGTGACGTCTCGGGCCGGCTGGCCAATGATGTGATTAAAGACATCGATGCACGTCTGTCGCAGCAGATCGACTGGCCCAAAGGGTACCGTTTCCAATTCACCGGTGAGCAGGAGGAGCAGGCCAAGGCCCAGGCATTTTTAAGCAAGGCTTTTTTTGCCTGCATCGCCCTGATTCTGCTGATCCTTTTAACCCAGTTTAACTCTCTGGTCACCCCGTTGATTATCCTGGCTTCGGTGGTGTTTTCTTTGATCGGTGTGTTTCTCGGCCTG
>JBFFCW010000192.1:0-7310 GCA_041559695.1 Desulfobacterales bacterium | reverse complement strand
ATTCACCAGGTCGGGCCGGCGGGAGAATACCTGACCCAACAGCACACCTACGATCACATGCGCGATTTCTCTCAAAATAATTTATATGACAGGCACACGCGTGACGGTTGGGTCGAGCAGGGTGCTAAAGACCTGACGGAGCGCGCATACGAGAAGGCCCGCTACATTATTGAAAACCATAAACCCAAACCCCTGCCGGAAGGGGCCGCCGCAGCCATGCAAACAATCACTGCGGAATATGAGGCCGAGCTCGGTATCAAGCAGGCGTAATGTCCGATCAGATTTCGTCAGCGAAATGCTTCTTTACGACAGCGGAATAAACATAATCGATCATCGTTAAAAAATCATAAACCGGCAGGCCGGTCGCCTGTTGAACGGCCTCGCTGTAAGGCGGCATCATGCTGCATTCCAGCAGAAGAGATTTTATTTCCGGATGATCGGAAGTGATTTCCTTTGCTGCCTGTACGACTTCCGCCCGGATACCGTCACTGTCAAGGGTTCCAATCTCATCAACGACCGCATCCTTGAAATGCTTTTCATGCTGCAATCCGCGAATCACGAGCCCGGCGATATCATTCAAACCGATCTTATTGAAAACTTCCGGGGTCAGGGAATCTGAATTGGCCGTCAGCACGCCGATCTTGGCACCGGCCGGCAGGGTCGACTGGATAAACGGAATCTGCAGCAGGCTGGACAGAAAGACCGGGATGCTCACGGCTTCTTTAACCTCTTCGTTGAAGATCGCCATGAAGCCGCAGTCACCCGTAATGGCCTTTACACCTTCGCGCTCCAGCTCCTGCGCGCCGGCGATCATGCCTTCGATGAAGCTGTAATCGTGGGCGAAGATGCGATCGGTTAAAAGCCCTTCCACTGTTTTGAAGCGTACGGGATAATCGTAGCTTTTGGCGTTGCCGACATCGCCCAGGATAAACGGGGTTTCCGTATCCAGCAAAAGGATGCCGATCGCCTCACCGTAACTCGTTTGGCCTTTATTTGCCGTAAAAATCATTTCACTACCCCTTTCTATTCAAATATTGCGGCAAGATGCCGATCCCACAAATTGTCTCGGAAGAGCGCATGAGAAATTTTGCTGACTGTTGATAGCAGTGGGAGTGGCTTCCAGCCACGATTTAATGATTCGGTTGACAGAAGTTTCGACATCAAATCACAACGAGCTCGGTTGTCGCAGTCGATAAAACTTCAGGGCCGTCTGCGGTCACCAGAACATTGGATTCGATGTTAAAATGCCCGTAGTTCGTGACCACGGTCGGCTCCATTGTCACCACCATACCGGCCTTGAGCTCGGTATCATCGAAAAGTGCAATGTGAGGCGGCTCCGTCGTGGCCATCCCGATTCCATGGCCGACGCGCATGGCCCTGTTCGATTGAGCCGACGAGCAGTCGCCGTCACCCCAGACTTCCTTCAATCCGGCCTTCTCAAATTCGCGGTTGCATAATCGCGAGAGGTCTGAAGCCTTTATGCCGGGTCGGATGGCCGCCACTGCGGTATTGCTGATTCCATTTACGATTTCATACATCTTCTTTTGATCGGATGAAGGTTCACCGATGGCGGCAATCCTCGAAAAATCGGATGAATATCCATTCACCTTGCAACCGGTGTCCAGCCAGAGCAGATTGCCCGCTTCCAGGATATGTTCGCTGGGGGTCGGTAAAAATCCACTTTCATAATTATACGGACCGGAATTGCTCAGGGTCCAGACGGCTGCCCCGCCCAACTCGACGGCGGTGTCATATAAAATCTTGGCGGCATCTTTTTCGGTCATTCCCGGCCGGGTGTTATTAAAGCATGTTTCGAAGGCCTGACTGCTGATCGAACAGGCTTTGCGCATGCATTCCACTTCCGCATTTGATTTTACCATTCGCAGGCCCCAGAAAAGATCGGAGGCATCGGTGAAATCGGCCCCGGGGATCTCCTTTGTAATTCTGACAAAATCATTGTACGGCAGCCCCAAACGTTGTTCGGTCCCCAGCTCAGCACCGATCCGCCCGGTATTCAAGCCCAGCTCCTGCCATATCGCTTTTAACATATCAAACGGTAACGCCCCAAAAGGTGAATAGGTCCGGATATCATCCACCCAGGATTCGCGCTGCTGGGAGTGTTCGAAGAAATCGTGAACGATCAGCACCGGATTTCCTTTTTGCGGCAGTACCATAATCGTTGGTCTGGAAAATGAGAAGTCGCCATGGCCCCCACTGAAATAGGTATAATTGGCGGCTTCGGTGATGAACAAGGCATCCAACCCTTCAGCCCGCATTCTCTCCCGGGCTCTTTCACACCGGCTTTCATACTCTGACTTGGGAAAACGCTTGTATTCTGAACTCATTGGCAACGCCTCCTTAGATGGACAATAAACGCAATCATCGCGTTCAGTGAGAAAAGTGATTCGGGTTTCATATTAGAATGGATACATGCAACAATTTACAAAGCATTGAAAGAAGAATTTGTAAATAAAAAAATGGATAAGGGCTAAGGCATTCGTAATGGGAAAGAACAAAAAATCATGGCGCTGTTATATTTTCGATTCTGAAATCGCCGCACCAGCCGAATGCCGCCGCGGTTCAGCAGGCAGATCCGAAGGATTTACGGTTGAAATATGTTTGAAAGTCATTTATCATAAAAGTTTTATAAGGAGAAATCGTTGAAAAATAAGACCCCATACGTGGTCGCCTGCGCTGTGCTGGCGCTCGATATCAAATACGCTGCCGAGGAACTCGGAACCGAGGTCGGCACCAAATTCCTGGAAGGCGGCCTGCACAATCGCCCCAACCTGCTTCGCGAAAAACTGCAGGCCGCTGTCGACGAAATTTCGGCCTCCGGCCGCTGTGACCGCATTATCATCGGATACGGCATATGCGGCCGCGGAACCGTTGGAATCCAGAGCCGGGATATTCCGCTGGCAGTGCCGAAGGTCCATGACTGCATCGCGCTTTTTCTGGGAGGCGATGCGGCTTATCGGCGGGAATTCAAAAAATATCCGGGCACGTATTACATCTCCGGGGGATGGTACGAAGAAAAGACCGAACCGATTTCCCAGCAAAAACAGTCGGCTTATTACGGAAGCGAAAAGCTGAATTATAAGGACCTGGCAAAAAAATACGGCGAGCGCGAAGCCAAAGAGACCCTTCAATTTCTGAGCACCTGGCAAAAAAATTATCAGAGAGCCGCCTTCATCGAAACCGGGGCAAAGCTTTCACCCAAGTATGAAAAATACGCCCGGGAAATGGCAAAAGAATACGGCTGGAAATACGAAAAACTGGTTGGCGACCAGTCGTTGATCAAAACCCTTCTGACCGCCCGCAAGACGACCGATGAAATCCTGGTGGTTCCACCGAAGCACGTGATCGATTTTGACGCCATGCAATCGAGCCTTGCGGCCAACCCGATCTGGGCTCCGGAGGTAAGCCGGCAGGCGGAAGCCGAAGTTACCGTAATGGAAAAAGGCGGCGATGATGAAACAGAGAAAGCCTATCTGAAAATCGGACTGGGAATCGACGCCGGCGGGACCTACACCGACACGGTGATCTATGACTTTGAGCGGGACCAGACCATTAGCAAGAGTAAAGCCCTGACCACCAAGTGGGATTTCACCATAGGCATTAACAACGCCCTGGCAACGCTGGATCAGGAAAAACTGCGGGAGGTGGAGATGGTGTCCCTGTCCACCACTCTGGCAACCAACGCCATTGTTGAAGGCGAAGGCCAGAAAGTCGGTATGATTATCATGCCGGCCTATGGCCGCTTCGAACCGGAAGACATCCTATACGAGCCCAAGGCCATCGTTTCAGGGCAGCTGGAAATCACCGGAAAGGAAATCCGTCCGGTGGATGAAGCGGAAGTAGCACAAGTTGTACGGCGGATGGTTGCAAAGGACAAGATCAAAGCTTTTGCCGTGTCCGGCTATGCGGGTGCAATTAACCCTGAGCATGAACTGAAGGTCAAACAGATCATCCGGCAGGAGACCGGGCTGTTCGTCACCTGCGGCCACGAGCTGTCGCAAATCCTGAACTTCAAAACAAGGGCGCACACGGCTATGTTAAACGCCCGCATCATCCCGAAACTGACCAAATTGCTGCTGGATTTGGAGAAGGTGCTCGCACAGCGAAACATTTTGGCTCCGATCGTGGTCGTCAAAGGTGATGGAACCCTGATGGGCGCCGCCATGGCCAAAGAACGGCCGGTAGAGACGATTTTGTCAGGACCGGCGGCAAGTGTGGCCGGCGCACTTCATTTGACGGGATTGAGAGACGCACTGGTCGTGGATATGGGCGGCACCACAACAGATACCGCGGCACTGGTGGACGGCGCGGTGAGTGTCTGTGAGACTGGATCCAACGTCAGCGGACACAAGACCCACGTGAAAGCGCTGGAGATTCGTACGGTGGGCCTGGGCGGTGACAGCCTGATTCAATACGACAGAGGGCAGTTTTGCCTTGGGCCCCGCCGGGTGGCGCCCATCGCCTGGCTGGGCGCCATGTACAGCGGAACGGACAAGGCTCTGGATTTTCTTAAGATGCACCTGGACCGCTATGCCTTGTCCACCCGGGACATGCAAATTCTGGTCCTGACCGGCTCTTCAGATAACCTGGACTTAACGCCTCTGGAAGAAAAAATTGTCACACTTTTGAAATCAAGGCCCTATTCCATTGATGAGCTGCTCAAACGAACCGAGTCCCTGTTGGAAATGAGCTTGAACCTTGAACGGTTGGAAAAGCGTTTCATCATTCAGCGCTGCGGCCTGACACTCACCGATCTTCTGCATGTGACCGGCCGCTTTGAACGCTGGGACACAGATGCGGCCGAACGCTTCTGTCAGATGTTCTGCCAGCTGGCAAAAATGGACATCCCGCAAATGGCGGAACACCTCCTGAACATGGCAGACACCCGCCTGACGCTGGAGCTGCTAAAACGGCAGCTGGATGACGAGGTCGACCCCGATGCCCTGCACACCTGCCCTGTCTGTCAGACCCTGGTTGGCAATTTGCTCTCGGACGGAAACCATCCGTATGACGTCCGAATTGATTTGAAGCGGCCGGTGGTCGGCATTGGCGCACCGATCCACTTTTTTCTGCCGCGTGCAGCCAAAGCCCTGGGCACCGAAGCGGTGTTACCTGAAAATGCGGATGTCGCCAACGCCATCGGCGCGATCACCAGCAATGTGGTGGTCAAGCGCCAGCTGCGCATCATTCCGAACGAGGAAGGCGGATTCCTGATCGAGGGATTGGCTGGCGCGCGGCACTTTAAAAAATTTGATGATGCCGATGCCTTTGCGCGGGACGAATTGGTGCAGCGGGTGAGAGATCTGGCCCGAATCGCCGGTACCAGCGCACAGGAAATAAAACTAAAGATCGAAGACAAGATTCCCAAAACCGCAGACGGCAAGCAGATCTTTTTGGGCCGTACCATTCACGCGAATCTGACCGGCCGCCCGGATATCGTCGTCAAGCAAAACCTGCACCACAAAACGGCAGCCGCCAACTAGCAATGGTTTCAGGTGTCGGGTGTCAGGTGTCAGCAAATATATGACAGAGAGCTGAATCTGATAATTCCCGAGTCATAAGGTTCGTAATCCTGACACCTGAACACTGACACCTGAAACCTGATACAACCGTATTTCGTAAATTACTACCGCGACATAACACTAGCGACCGCTTTTTACATATTCCCGTGTAATCAAGATGATGCCTGACATGACGAATGCGGCACCGATCAATTGTGTAGAGGAAAGTCGTTCAGATAGCAATAGGGCTGCTAAAATGATCGTTAAAATCGGCTCGACGTTCATCAATATTGTGGTTTTAACCGGCCCAATGGTCTCAATACCGATAAGAAATGTGACATAAGCAATCGTTAGGGCCAAGCTTGAAACACCCAGCTTGAACCAGCCGGCCGGGGCAATGTGCGCTGCCGGACCACCGTTGAATAAAAGAAAGGCCACATACAGTACGGTGCCCGCCGCCAGACAGTGAAAATTGACCGTCTGGGTATCTGCGGAGCGTATCGCCAGACTGCTGATGGTAACATAAGAGGCCGCACCCAGCGCTCCCAAAAACCCGAATGCGATTCCATACCAGTTAAGACCCGCGACAGACTGAATCCCCATTGCAAATGCAAGACCAATAAAAGCAATCGTAATCGCCAGCAAACGAATGGGTGTGATCGGCTCGTTTTCGGTAAAGCGGGCGATGATCGCCACCAGAAACGGATGGGTGTAAAAGATAAGCACGGCCAAACTCACCTGGATATATTGGGTGGCGCCCAGATATCCAATCCCCATCATAAAAACCGAAATTCCGAGGATAAAGCCCGCATATCGTTCTCGCGGCGGCAATTTCAATTTTTTGCCGCGGATCTTGAGAAAAAGAAACAGCAGGATGACCGTCACAAAATGGCGCACGGCGTTGATCGTATGAATATCGATTCCATCCCGATAGGCCAGATTGGCGAATAAGATGTTTGTCGAAAATCCCAGCGCGGCCATTAACACCAGACCGAAACCGATCCATGTTTTGGTGTTGCCGGAAACCCTGTCTAATGTATTGGCTGATTTTGATTTCATAAAAGCCGATTACCTGGACCTTGCCCCGCTTGGCGGGATGAAGCGTCTGGTTTGATGATTCCAAGGGGCTTCTCATAAAAAAATAACGAGAAGTGGGGTACCCTATACAATTTTTTCAGACATTTCAAGAAGCCCGCCAGAATCTATTGCTAAACAGACAATGGCGGCGCCGGCAGCTTGACACACGATCTTATTTTAGCCATACTCGTTTCCAAAACAACGAGCATTGAAAAGGAGCAATGACATGATCAAGGTGAACAACTATTTTGACGGGAACGTCAAAAGCCTGGGATTTGAGCGCGAGGAGGCGGCATTTACGACGGGTGTCGTTTTGCCGGGAGCGTACACCTTCGATACAGAGAGCGAAGAACACCTCACCATAACCGTCGGAGAGATCGAGATCCAGCCGCCGGGGTCCGAATGGCGGATCTTGAAGACGGGCGATACAGTCACCATTCCGGCAAACACGAGTTTTGATCTGAAAGTGAAAGAGACTGCCTCGTATATCTGTAAGTTCACGTAAACACGTTATGCGGTCCGGTTTTAGATGCCAACAATTTTTAAATCCTCCTGAGATTTAAACTTGACAGAAAAAATGTTTTTTTATATATGAAAATCATTTTCATATTATGAAAATTATTGCCCGACTTGCTTTTATCAAATGGTATCTCCGATATCTCAACTTTTCATTAATTTTCATGTAAAATGAAAATCAATTCCATCGAACGCTGT
>JBFFCW010000191.1:0-7312 GCA_041559695.1 Desulfobacterales bacterium | reverse complement strand
GCTTTTGTGCCATTGAGCAGCCAGCCCCTTTTAACCTTTTGAGCGCCCATTTCGATTCCGGCGGCATCGCTGCCGGCCATTCGCTCGGTGTTGCCAAGACACATCAGTTTCTCTCCCATGACAGCGGAGTTGCCATAGCGCGCCTTTAGATTATCAGAGCCGAACAGAAACAGCGCCATCAGTCCTAAATCGATTTGGGCCAGTGCCGCCACGGCCACTCCCGGTGACACCTTTGCCAATTCCTCGGCGATGAATGCTTCTCTCAAGGCGGAGCCTCTGAACAGCCGGCCTTCTTTTAGCTCAATTCCATTCCAGCCACCGGCTCCCATTTCGCGGAAAAAATCAGCGGGGATCTCCTGGCGTCGATACCATCCCGGCAGTTCAGAAATGATGCGGTCTTTTATAAATTTTTTAAAGCTTATGATCTCTTCGGATAGGCAGTGGGGGATTGCAAAATCCATAGTTGTTCCTCTAGCTTCCGATTAAACCGATTCAGTGCTGCAAATATGCGAAAGTGAATATCCGCATTAATCCGGTTGACTAAAAAAATTATAGGCATAAACATGTAAAATACAAGGCAGCAATGCATTTATGACAAACAGCCCTGTTTGTGTGTCGTGGTGATGGCTTAGGCCTTACGGTTAATTCATGCGTCACAGTAACATATTGATTTTTATATTCAAGCCCCCATTTTTATTTAGCAGGCCGTAGCCCTGAATTTCCACGGTTTACCCAAAAATCATCCTTGCGGCGCTTGCATGAAAAACAGCGGAATCTGTCACTTGATTATGATTTACAAAAATGCTTTAAAAGAGTATCTAAGAAAGTTAGATTGATTAATACGATCAGATCGGTAAGATGGTTTCCATTTTAAGTCATAAAAGCTGAACCAGATTTTACGGCTATCGAAAGACAGCAACCCTTATCTCAATGCGCTAAAAAAATCGGTTTCAAAAATTTGCAGTTCACTCTGCGGTTTTGCTGGATAACTTTAGGCCTGAGGAATCAAACTCATCTTCTTGTTGAACAGGCATTGGAGGGGATTATGGAAATTAAAGATCTGATTCAACGGATTGCGGAGGCACTGGTTGACAGCCCTGAGGAGGTGACGGTCACTGCACTCGAAGGCAGTCAGGCCACCGTATTGGAACTTAAAGTGGCCAAAGAAGATCTGGGAAAAATTATCGGCAAACAAGGGCGTACGGCCAAGTCGATTCGTACCATTTTGGGCGCAGCATCGGCCAAGCAACACAAACGTACCGTTCTTGAAATTGTTGAATAGTTTACAACCAGAACATGTCCTCCCAATAAAAGCCCCAATAGCTTAAAAAAAAATTGGTGAACGGCGACGTCCGGCAAAATTTTGCACCTGGGCCCACAAGCGTGCACGATTATAATGACGGATTCACCCGAGCATTCCGATTTTCCGGAAAACTGTTTCGGATGTAATGAACGTCCGACCTCCAGCGACATTTACGATAAGTGGTTTCAAAACCACTTCTAAAAATTCCCGACCCTAAACTAATTATCATTACAGGCGCTTGACTTCGCTAAAATCCTCACCATAATAAATTTGGGTATTTAAGCAGGCGAAAGTAAAGAGCAGAAGGAGTCATGCCATGCCGCGCAAAAACATAACCATTTCCGACAAAATAGAATATCTTTCCATTTTAGATGAAAACGGACAACTGGATAAAAAGCTCGAGCCGGATATACCCGAAGATGTTCTTCTGCAACTGCATCGGGCGATGCTTTTGGGGCGCAAGTTTGATGAGCGCTTGCTGAATCTTCAAAGGCAGGGCCGCATCGGCACATTTCCACCCATAAAAGGCCAGGAAGCCGCCCAACTCGGCACCATTGCCCATCTGCGCCCCAGTGACTGGATGGTTCCGGCTTTCCGTGAAACGGCGGCCGAGCTCTGGCGCGGCAGATCCCTTGAAAGTATTATCATTTACAACAATGGGTTTAACGAGGGAATCGATATTCCCGAGGACAGAAATGATATGCCCATATCGGTTCCCGTGGGCTCTCAAATTATTCACGCGGTCGGGCTGGGGTGGTCCGCGAAATACCGCAAGAAAGATGACGTGGCCATGACCTTTTTCGGAGATGGCGCAACTTCACAGGGAGATTTCCATGAAGGATTAAATTTTGCTGCGGTTTTCCAGGTTCCGGTGATTTTTGTTTGTCAGAATAATCACTGGGCGATTTCGATACCCCTTTCCAAACAGACCCGCTCCAAAACACTGGCCCAAAAGGCCCTGGCTTACGGGATGCCGGGCATTCAGGTGGATGGGAATGATATTCTGGCAGTGTACGCCGCCGCACAGGAGGCTGTAGAAAGAGCGCGAAGCGGCGGCGGACCCACCCTGATCGAGTGCGTCACCTACCGCCTGATGATGCATACCACCGCGGACGACCCCAAACGTTATCGCACCGATGAAGAGGTTGAACAATGGAGCAAGCGTGATCCGCTGATAAGGTTTGAGAAATACCTCCTGGATAAGGGATTGCTTTCCGAAGAGAAACGCAACCGGGTTGAATCTGAAGTTTTAGACAAGATTCAGGCCGCCATAGACCGGGCTGAAAAACAGATGGAAGCCCTCGGTGACCCGATCGAAATGTTTGATCATGCCTACGCCGAAATGCCCTCCCATTTAAACGAACAAAAAGCAGAATTTGCTCATGAGCACGAGCTGTCTAAGGCCGATGAGGAGGGCAAGCATGGCTAAAATGACGATGGTCCAGGCCCTCAATCTGGCCCTGCGGCAGGAAATGGAAAAAGATGACCGTGTTATCGCTCTGGGAGAAGATGTCGGGCTCGACGGCGGTGTGTTCCGGGTAACCGATGGTCTTATCGATCAATTCGGCGACCAACGGGTGCTGGATACACCCCTGGCCGAATCCGCAATTGCCGGGATGTCTATCGGCATGGCGGTCTATGGACTCAAGCCGGTCTGTGAGATTCAATTTTCCGGTTTCAGTTACCAAAACTTTCACCAGATCGAAAATCACGCTGCACGTTTGCGCTGGCGCTCCCGGGGAAGATATCATGTTCCTATGGTTTTGCGAACACCTTACGGCGGCGGTGTCAGGGCACTGGAGCACCACTCCGAAAGCCGCGAAGCGTATTGGGCCCATACGCCGGGGCTCAAAATGGTGATTCCCTCCGGGCCCCGCAATGCCCGGGCATTGCTGGTCAGCGCCATCCGTGATCCGGATCCGGTGATTTTTTATGAACCCAAAGCGTTGTACCGCGCTTTTCGGGAAGAAGTGCCCGAGGCAGAAGAGACACTGCCGATCGGTGAACCGCAACGGGTCAAAGAAGGCCAGGATCTAACCCTGATTGCTTACGGGGCCATGATGCGGCCCACGCTGGAGGCAGCTCAGCAGCTGAAGGATAAGGACGGTATGGCGGCGGAGGTGATCGATTTACTGACGATTTCACCGCTGGATGAAGAAATTTTAGTCCAGTCGGCGAAAAAGACCGGCCGGGTGGTGGTGGTTCACGAAGCCCCGCGCAGTTTCGGGCCCGGTGCGGAAGTCGTTTCGCGATTGATGGAAAAGGCGTTTTATTATCTGGAAGCCCCGATAGAGCGGGTTACCGGGTATGATATCGTTATTCCACTGTTTAGCCGGGAGAAAGCTTATCTGCCCGGCACCGAACGGATTTTACGTGCCGCCAGAAAGGTGCTGGCTCATTAAGGTGTCAGGTGTCAGCAAACAGATCAAAGGGTGCAGAATCTGATAATTCTCGCGTCACCGGGTTCGTAATCCTGACACCTGAACACTGAGATCGGCCAATCGCTTGCGCGGCGCAGGGAGGAAATATGTCCAGGTCGTTTAAGTTGCCGGATTTAGGCGAAGGTGTTCATGAGGGAGAGGTACTTGCCGTTCGCGTTTCGGTGGGGCAGGAAGTAAAAGAAGGTGATATCATTTTAGAGGTAGAGACCGATAAAGCGGCGGTGGAGATTCCGTCTCCTTTTAGCGCTAGGGTAGCTGAGATACGGGTCAAACCGGGGGACACCGTAAAGGTCGGCGATGTGATGATGACCTTCAGCAACGGCAAGGCGGCCGGGGCTATCGAAGTGGATAAACATGAGGAGTTGCCGCCCGAAGCGGTTGAAGCCGAACCTGTCGTATCCTCAGCTGAGGCGGGAATAAGAAAAGGGCCCGTACCGGCGTCGCCGGCAACCCGCAGACTGGCGCGAGAATTAGGCGTTGATCTTCACCGGGTGACACCGACCGGATCCGGAGGCCGGGTGACAGCCGATGATGTTCGGGCTTTGGCTGAGACCGGCAAAGAAATAATCGAAGCGGCGGCTGCCGGTAAAGCTGTCCCGACAGAAGCACCTGCTGTTTCCATGCCAGCACCGACATTGCCGGATTTTACCCGCTGGGGCCCGGTTGAACGGGTGCCGTTTCGCTCCCTTCGCAGGGCAACTGCAAAACAGATGGTGATTGCCTGGTCTCAGATACCGCATGTCACCAGCCAGGATCAGGTGGACATCACCAAACTGGAAGCCTTTCGCCAGAAACACAAGGCTGAAATTCAGGCCGAGGGCGGCCGTTTAACGATGACGGTTTTTGCGTTAAAAGCGGTTGCCACCGCGCTTAAAACCTATCCACAATTTAATGCGACGCTCGATATCGCGGCCGGCGAGATCATCATTAAAAATTACTTTCATCTCGGCGTTGCCGTAAACACCGACAACGGCTTGATCGTGCCGGTTGTGCGGGATGTCGACCGCAAAAGTATAAAAGAGCTCTCCATTGAATTATACGACATTGTTGAGCAGACCCGGTCCCGCAAAATTTCACTCAACGATCTGCAGGGCGGCACCTTTACCATCAGCAACGCCGGCGCCATGGGCGGCGGTTATTTTGCACCGATCATCAATTTCCCGGAGGTGGCCATCCTGGGAATGGGCCAGGGGAGGCTGCAGCCGGCTGTGATCGATAAGGGCAACGGCGAACCTGAGATCGCTCCGCGGCTGATCATGCCGATTGTGCTTTGCATCGATCACCGCGTGCTGGACGGTGCCGATGCCATTAAATTTTTAAAAGTGGTTATCGACTCCCTTGAAGATCCGGATGAGCTGCTCATATCCATGATCTAGTTCGCGATTATCAATAGCGATTTTTCGCTTTGTCTTTTTGTTTTGCATTCTACGTACCATAAAACAGGTTGCCCCGTTTAGCCCGTTGGCCCGTTTTCCGGTAAAATAAAATCAGACAGCATTTTTTGTTTAACCGGCTCAACGGGCGCAACCTTCTACAGCCATCGGCCCAGTGTATGGGATTTTGGAGAAAAAACCATGGTAATGGGTGAGCTAGAACAAGAAGCCGAAGTCCTGGTGATCGGCAGCGGGCCGGGCGGCTATGCGGCCGCTTTTCGCGCCGCCGATCTGGGGTTGGACGTGACCATGGTGGATCCGGCCCGGCGGCCGGGAGGCGTTTGTCTGTATAAAGGCTGTATTCCTTCCAAGACATTTCTTTTTTTATCCGAACTGATACACGATGCCGCGCGCGCCGAACGCATGGGCATCTCTTTCGGCAAACCCCGCATCGATCTTAACGCCTTGCGCGACTGGAAAGGCCAGGTCATCGATTCGATGGCCGACGGCCTGGTCAGTTTGAGCAATCGTCGCGGGGTTCAATTATTACAGGGGCGGGCGCAATTTGAAAGCTCGCATGCGGCCCGAATATATGATTGCGAAGTCAGCCGCATCAAATTTCGTCATGCGATTATTGCGACCGGCTCTCGCCCGATTGCGTTTCCGGGTAACGCGTTTAAATCCGGCGGTCGCATCATGAGTTCCAGCGGTGCATTGGCCCTGGCCGATGTGCCGCCGACCCTGCTGATTATCGGAGGCGGTTACGTCGGTCTCGAACTGGGTATGGTTTACGCCGCTTTGGGCAGCCGGGTCAGCCTGGTTGAACGGGAAGACCGGCTGCTGGCCGGTGTTGATGCGGACCTGGTCAAACCCCTGCACCAAAGATTAAACACGCTTTTTAAAGCCATCAGCCTTCAGACGAAAGTAACTTCCATGAAGGCAGACGAAAGCGGCGTTGATGTCATTTTGGAGGGTAACGTCGAAAAAGCCGAGCAGCGGTTTGATCGGGTGCTGGTGGCCATCGGCCGCAACGCCCGTTCCCGGGATATCGGCCTTGAAAACACCGATGTGGAACTTGACGAAAAAGGTTTCATAAAAGTGGATGATCAGCAGCGCACCGCTGATCGACGGATATTTGCGGCTGGCGACGTCGCCGGCGGAATGATGCTGGCGCATAAAGCCACCCGTGAGGGCAAGGTGGCGGCCGAGGTCATTGCCGGCGAGCCCTCCGCCTTTGATGTTCGCGCCATTCCGGCTGTGGTGTATACCGATCCCCAGATCGCCTGGTGCGGCCTGACCGAAGAAGCGGCCCGCAAGGAAAATATTGCGATCCAGGTTCAGCGGTTTCCCTGGAAATTTTCAGGCCGCGCCACAACCATGGGCGCGCCGGAAGGTCTGACCAAAATCATTACCGATCCGGATACGGGCCGGATTCTGGGTGTCGGGATATGTGGCCGCGATACGGAAGGATTGATCTCTGAAGGTGTTTTGGCCATTGAAATGGGGGCATTAGCCGAGGATATGGCACTCAGCATTCACCCCCACCCCACGCTTTCGGAAACCGAGGGCGAAGCGGCTGAACTTTACCTGGGAAGCGCGACCCATATTCTGTCTAAAAAAATAGTGACATAATCATTTCCCCGCAGGTTTCTGTATTTCTCGCCTTTCAAGCCTATCGGGTTGCGATTGGGCGATAACCGATACGCCAAACTCATGCCGATGAAGTCGTTCATTGACAACAGGGTGCGGGTGGCGATGAGTGCCGGCTGGCCGACCGCCCCATACAAGTTGTGGTTTTTTTTCCTTGACTCACATGGGTGCTTCTCTATAGTCTTTGCCTAAAAAAGCAGGTTCTTAACAACTTATCTTTATTCCAGAGGGAATCAAAGACACGGTTTCGGAGGGATTCGATCGGCGCATTTATTACCGGTATCAAACATTAAAAAGGAGATTGGAAAATGACGACAAGCGACGCGGCACAAAAAAAGCCTCTCTGGTTGTTGATCGAGGAGAATATCCTTGAGCTTGATTCGCAGGACCTCTCAGGGGAAAACCTGGAAGCATCGATTCAACGGGTTGCGGGTGAACTTGACAATGCGGGTTACCATGTTTCGCATCATGGTGGCAATATGCTTCAATTGAGATGGGCAATGAATGAAACGCACAAAGTCGGAAGGCCCCTTATGGAGGATTTT
>JBFFCW010000190.1:0-7328 GCA_041559695.1 Desulfobacterales bacterium | reverse complement strand
GGAGGGAGTAGGATTCGAACCCACGGAGGTGTTACCCTCAACGGTTTTCAAGACCGCCGCTTTCGACCACTCAGCCATCCCTCCATCGTCATATGAACCTACATATTTACCATTACGGTCAGATATGGTCAATATCTTTGTCCTAAATTAAAATAAGGTCAAACCGAAAACCATTTCCGGTGCGGATAGATAATAAGTCCATTATCTCAATGGATTATGGTTTGCAGCACAAGGGGCAAGCCATAATTTTTCGAGCGGAAAATTTTATCCGGAATCATAATTCGCGCACCGGGTGCCGATTGCCCATTTCGTTTGTATTATGTGTTGACAGGCTTGATTTTTTGTGGTTTTCGAGATTGTTAAAAACATACAAATCAATCTGTTTTGTTTCGAGCGGAAGGGGAACTAAAATGAAGCAAAAATATACAATCGTAAGAGACGACGAAAATAAGCAGTTAATCGTTCGTGAGTTTGCTGAACTGGATAAAGAAATTTTGTCGTTGCTTTGCGAAGAAACGTACGCAGACAAGCGGATTCGAGCTGCCATTCGAAAAGGCCCAGAGGAGCTTATCGCAGCTCTCAGAACAAAAAATCTCTATCCTCCCGGAATTTATGCAAAAAAAATAGCAGATGCGGTTAAAGAATTGTATGCCACCAGCGGTAAGGACTCAGCGGAGCTTTTTTTCGATGATTTGGAGTTGCTCGCCCAGGCAAGTGCACCTAAAGCAAAGGCAGCTAAAGAGCCGGCTGAGGAGCCGGACGCGGAAATGGATGAATTGCTGGAGGATGATTTTGAATCTGATTTTGAGGATGAAGGTCAGCCCAAAAAGCTGGATTCCTCTTTAAAAATTGCGGACGATGAATACGGGGACTCCGGTGAGGAAAGCTGAGCCGGCATTTTATGTCGCGACAGAATCCAACCTAAGATACCGATTTTTATATAAATTTTCGTAGTAACAACTAAACTTGCAAGTTTTGCATTCCGAACAACCGGATTTAATCCCACCTCAATTCCAGGCCCGGGGCAGCACGTGTCAAATCCGGGGTCAGGGCTGACCGGTTTACCGATAAAATCATTCTTTTTCGTTGACTAATTCTGGAACTTATCTTAAAAAAATAGTCTTCTTCAGTTTTTATAGTTGAAGCTATTTTTTTTGACACTCTCCGGGGATCCAACACAACCTTTCTGAAATATAAGCATTTCGGGCTTTGTAAGCGCAGCATTCCTTTTTAGTCGTGCCAACGATGGGAATAGCCAGCTAAATCGGTCCGTCAAAACCGCTGCGAAGAGCCCTATTTGTTCCAGCTAGTGGAGGGAACTGAATTTTTATTTAATCGCATCAAGGAGGAGGTGTAAATGGAAACGGAAAAGGCATTCTATGAGAGGTTAGAGCGCAAAGGCGTCTCCCGAAGGGACTTCATGAAATACTGTACGTTTCTGACGGCGGCAATGGGGCTCTCGTCATCTTTTGTGCCGAAGGTGGCCGAAGTCTTTGCAGCACCGGCACAGCGCCCACCGGTGATATGGCTGCATTTCGGAGAATGCACCGGTTGTTCCGAGGCGGTCCTCAGGTCCCAATACCCATATATCGACGATTTGCTTCTTGAGGTTCTTTCTATGGAATATCATGAGACGATTATGGCGGCTGCTGGACAGCAGGCTGAGGATCAACTTCGTATGGCAGTGAAAAAGTACGAGGGTAAGTTCATCTGTGTGGTTGAAGGTGCCATTGCCACCAAATTTGACGGCGGGTATGGCAAAATCGGCGGCCGGACATTTTTAGACATCGCTAAAGAAGTTGTCCCGAAGGCGGCCGGCGTTATCTGCATCGGCGGGTGCTCCAGCTTCGGTAATATCCCGGCGGCGAACCCCAACCCCGGCGGATATAAAAGTGTCGGTGAGGCCCTGGGAATCAAGACCGTTAGCATTGCCGGGTGTCCGCCCAATCCGGTCAATTTTGTCGGTACGGTGGTCAATTATCTGCTGCTCGGTAAACTTCCCGCCCTGGATAATTTGGGCCGTCCGTTGTTTGGTTACGGGAAAACCATCCATGATCAGTGTCCGCGGCGGTCTCATTTTGAAAACGAAGAATTTGTGGAGCAATTCGGTTCCGAGGAAGCCGCAATGGGCTATTGCCTTTACAAAATGGGCTGCAGAGGTCCGGAGACTTACAACAATTGCCCGGTGGCCAAATTCAATGACGGCACCAGCTGGCCGGTTGAGGCGGGTGCTCCCTGCATCGGTTGCAGCGAGCCGAAATTTTGGGATAACTTCACGCCGTTTTATGAGGAACTCTAGCCTTAGCATAGCTATCCAGATAAAAAAGGGAGGACCATATGGCACAGCGAATAACGATAGATCCAATCACCAGAATTGAGGGCCACCTTCGAATCGAAGTCGAAGTGGCCGGCGGCAAAGTGGTCAACGCCTGGAGTTCAGGTCAGATGTTCCGGGGTATTGAACTCATCCTGCAGGGCAGAGATCCCCGGGATGCCCACCATTTTGTGCAGCGCTCCTGCGGCGTCTGAACTTACACTCATGCTCTGTCCTCGGTGAGGGCAGTCGATAATGCCGTAAATGTTAAAATACCGAAAAATGCACGCATCATTCGAAACCTTTTGATGGGCGCCCAGTTCCAGCATGATCACATTGTTCACTTTTATCATCTGCATGCTTTGGACTGGGTGGATGTTGTCAGCGCCCTTTCGGCCGATCCCAAGAAAACCGCTGCGCTGGCTGACAATGTTAGCAATGCGCCCTGGGGGGGAACCGTTTATTTTAAAAATATACAGCAACGGCTAAAAACATTTGTCGATAGCGGCCAGCTGGGCCCCTTTTCCAATGCATATTGGGGCCATTCTGCTTACGAACTGCCGCCCGAAGCCAACCTGATGGCTGCTGCACACTACGTTGAGGCCATTCGTCTTCAAGCCCGAACGGCACGATTGCATGCCATTTTCGGCGGCAAGAATCCACACCCGCAGTCACTGGTGGTCGGTGGTGTGACCTGCGTCAGAGATCTTAAACCGGATCGCATTGTCGAATTCCTTTACATCACCAAAGAGACCCAGGAGTTTATTAAAAATGTCTATATTCCGGATCTGCTGGCAGTTGCTTCCTTTTATAAGGACTGGGGCGCCATCGGCGGCACCAGCAACTTCCTGGCTTGGGGTGAATTCCCCGAATCCGATAACGAGCCCGACAGCCTCTTTATGCCCAGAGGCGTCATCATGAAACGCAATCTGGGCGGCGTGAAAATGGCCAATCAGGCGCGGGTTTCTGAAGATGTTACCCGGGGATGGTATACGGACGGCCCGGCCAGACATCCTTACGAGGGTGAAACCAAACCGTTGCAGGAAAACCCGAAATACAAACCGGGGGACGGTAAATATTCCTGGTTCAAAGCTCCGCGTTACGACGGTGAACCCTGCGAGGTCGGCCCGCTGACCCGCGTACTGGTCGCCTATGCCAAGGGGCACAAGGAAATTAAGCCCGTTGTTGATAATGTTCTTAAAACGCTGGGCGTAGGTGCCAACGCGCTGTTCTCGACCCTCGGGCGTACGGCCGCCAGAGGAATTGAAACCCTGGTGATCGGTGAGCGGATGAATAACTGGGTCATGGAACTGGTCGAAAACGTCAAAAACGGCGATACGCAAACCTATGAACCCTATGAAATGCCGAGCAGCGGAATGGGGGTTGGTTTAAACGACGTACCCAGAGGCTCCCTGGCACACTGGGTCCAAATTGAAAATAAAATGATCAAAAACTACCAGTACGTCGTGCCCTCAACCTGGAACTTATGTCCGCGGGATGCCAACGGCAAAATGGGTCCGGTGGAAGAATCTCTGATCGGCACACCGGTGGCGGATCCGAAAAGGCCGCTTGAGGTCCTGCGAACGGTTCATTCCTTTGATCCCTGTATTGCCTGCGGCGTCCACGTCATTGACCCGGATTCCAACGAGGTTTACAAGATCAAAGCGCTTTAATAGGCTATACGGCCATGTTGCTGGAAACGGCCTCCCGAATTTGCGGGAGGCCGTTTTTTATGGTGTTGACGGTCACTCTTGTTTTGGTGTAATAAAATTTCTTGGTAAAAAATATTGCTATCGTCATTTGTCGGGGCGGGCTCTACGCCCGCCCTTAATTAATGGTTATCATTCCGATCCCAATTGAGCGGTGTTCAATTTTAAAAAGGTTAAAATTGTCAGATCAAAGCCCTTTTGATGAAATTTATGCTGTTGATGTGATGGTTTTGGGCATCGGCTGCACCCTGTATTCCGACGAAGGATTTGGCGTCCGGGTAGTCGAAAAAATGCAGCGTGAATACGAATTTCCGGACAACGTGCTGCTGGTGGATGGCGGCGTGCTGGGCATCAACCTTCTGGGAGTGATTTCCAAACCGAATCACCTGATCGTCGTGGATGCCATCCGTAACAAGGGCAAACCCGGGGATCTGCATCGCCTGGAAGGCGATGCCATACCGGAGCGCATTCGGGCCAAAAACTCGCTGCATCAAGTTGATTTTTTAGAAGCACTGACCTTGTGTCAGGCCCTTGATAAGGTGCCGGAAACGGTAATTCTGGGAATAGAACCCGAGGATATCGAGACGCTGAGTACTGAATTGACGCCCACCACTCAAGCGAAAGTCGACGCCATTATACAGAAGGTGCTGGGTGAGATAAAGCGTTTGGGCGGGTCCTATCGGGAAAAGACGAGTGCATGAACACCCGGGTAAGGTCTTTGCCAATAATTGTTAGCATTCAACAAAAGTCGCTTCTGAGAGTTGCCTGCGCATGCCGACTCGACTTTTAAAACCGCTTTCTGTCCGTTCGGCCTTAGAATGGATCTTATCCAAACCATGGGTGAGTATTGCATGTTTTGCAGTGATTTCTCTGTTCTTTGCGTTACAAATTCCCAAACTCACCTTTCGAACCTCCATCTATGATTTGCTGATCGAAAATCTTGCCGATTCCATCCGCTATCAAACGGCCAAAGAAGTTTTTGGGTCCGATGAGATTATACAGGTCGTGGTTAAAGCGGATGCCATTTTTGACACCGCCACATTCAAAAAAATCGGGGTTCTTTCTGAAGCGTTCAGCAAGATCGAGGGCGTCAGAAGGGTCATCAGCCTGCCGGGTATCCGGCAAAAAGTCGATCCGGGTAGAAACTGGACCATCGATCAATTCGCCAAGGTCACATCGCCGGTCGAGCTGTTTAAAAAAAATCTGATATCAGCCGACCAAAAAGTCAGCGCCATCACGCTGTTTTTGGAAAGTGAAGCGGTGCATGAAAGCGTCATCGAGAAAATCAATGGCATCATTGACAAAGATTCCGGCACCCTTTCTCTTTACCAGATCGGCATGCCGCTGGTTTCACAGGCGCTCGTTAAATACACCATTAAAGATTTTGAAACGCTTCCCATTTTAACACTTGTTCTGATTACCCTGACCCTTTTTGTTCTGTTTCGCAAGCCCGGCCGCGTCCTGCTGGTGCTGATGGTTGTGATCACGGTGCTGATATGGACATTCGGGCTCATGGCCCTCGTGCCGGTGCCCTTGTCCCTTTTAACCATGATTGTTCCGGTGTTTCTGATCGCTGTCGGAACCGCTTATTGCCTGCATGTGATGTCTGAATACATTTCCAACGCAGGGCTTGCCGGAACCGAAAAGGATGCGGTCATCGCAACCTTTGCCAATTCAGCATTGCCGTGCACCCTGGCGGTGGTCACCACCCTGTTCGGGGTCGGGTCGCTTTTTGTCAACCGCATCCGAGCGATCCATGAATTTGCGCTGTTTACTTGCTTCGGGCTGGGCAGTTTGCTGCTCGTGCTTCTTTTGCTTCTGCCGGCGGTGCTCGTTTTGATACCGCTGCCTTCCCAAAAGGACCAGCGTGAGTCCGGCATCGGCCAGTTGCTGGATCGTCTCCTTGATATGATTGTCGGCATCGGTTTGAAGCACCACAAAGCGGCCTTCTTTTCGATCGGGATTTTGTCTCTGCTGGCGGTGGCCGGCATATTTTTCATCCAGGTCGAGATCAATCCGTTCGAATATTTCAAAAAAGATATCCCGATCAGGCGGAATTTCGACGACAGCCACCAGAAACTTTCAGGCAGTTTTGCCATCAACGTGATAATGGAAAGCCGGCAGGATGACTACTTTGAGGATTCGCAGCATATTTCTGAAATCAAACGCTTTCAGGAATATCTGGAAACACTTCACGGTGTGGATAAAACCATTTCTTTTGCCGATTATGTGATGCTTGTCCATTATGCCCTAAACAAATACGATTCAAAATATTACGTGATCCCCCGGGAAGCTTATGAAACGCGCATGGCGATTAACAACTATAAGGGTCTGCTGGGGGAAGATCTGTATTCACCGTTTATGACGCCGCAGCTCAACAAGGCCAACATTCTCGTGCTGACGCACATCTCGAGTTCGAAAGATATTCTCAAAATCAAAGACCAAATCCTTGTCCACGCGCAGCAAGATCTGCCCGAACACCTCTCGGTCGAAGTTACCGGATTTAATGTGGCGATTTCCGCCAGCAGTCATTTGCTGGTTGCGGGCCAGACCAAAAGTATTTTTCTCGGTTTAATGCTTATTTTCAGCATTATGTTTTTAATGTTTCTGTCCGGAAAAGTCGGCCTGATCGCCCTGGTTCCCAACTGTTTTCCGATTATCATGAACTTTGGAATTATGGGATGGATGGGCATTCCGCTTTCAACGTCCACCAGCCTGATCGCCAGTATTGCCATCGGGCTGGCCGTTGATGACACCATCCATTATTTACACCGCTATAACATTGAATTTAAAAAAGATTTGGATAAAGACCGGGCGCTGCGCGATGCCGTAAAAAGTGTCGGAAAGCCGATTGTTTTTACCACGCTGACCATCAGTATCGGATTTTGCGTGTTGATGCTGTCTCATTTCCAACCGACGGCCGTTTTTGGTTTCCTGATGGTCGTCACCATGCTGGCTGCGCTCATCGGTGATCTGATCCTTCTACCGGCACTCATGCGCCACGTTGAACTGGTAACGGCATGGGATCTTCTCAAATTGATGCCGACGATCGGAGGCATGTCAACCGGTGTTGCCCATGAGCTCAACCAGCCTTTGAATGCCATCAAAATGGGCAGTGACTTTCTAAAGATGATGGCTGCTCAGAAGGCACAAATTAAAGAAGCGCATCTGATTCAGGTGGCCAATGAAATCGGCAATCAGGTTGATCGGGCATCGATGCTCGTCAACCGGCTGCAGGCATTTGGGCAAAGACCTGATTTTGGCTTACAGACCGTGAATATCAATAACCCCATCAAAGATGTGAT
>JBFFCW010000189.1:0-7399 GCA_041559695.1 Desulfobacterales bacterium | reverse complement strand
TTCGACGACTTCCGGATTGGGTATGTTGAAAGTCACATTTTCAAACGCTCCGCTTAAGTTCGAAGTTGCCGGATCGAGGGTGACGTCAAATCCCAGCTTTTTAAATATCGGATCGACCGATGTCAGGCCGGTTCCATGCAGCGGAGAATAAACGATCTTTAAATCCCGTTCCTTGGAAAGCGATACCGGGCAGACGGCATTATAATAGGCTTCATCGACCTCTTTTCCGATAAACTCGATGAGTCCGCTGGCTCTGGCCTGATCAAAATCGACCGTCTTTATCGCTTTGACCTTCTGGGTGACTTCATCGACCAGGTTCTGATCATCCGGCGGAATAAGCTGCCCGCCGTATTGATCATAGACCTTTTTGCCGTTATCGGTCGGCAGATTGTGGCTGGCACTGAACATGTCACCGGAAATTGCGTTTAGATGGCGGATGGTAAAGGAAAGTTGCGGTGTGCTTCTAACCTCTTCGTACATATACACCTTTATATGATTGGCGGCATAAACCCTGGCGGCGGCTTTGGCGAGCTTCCGGCCGTCTAAGTCCATGACGGGATTGGATGCCGAATCGTCATATGTGCCTTTTTGGGTATATTTGCGAACATCGTATGTGAGAACCACGCCCCGTTTTTTGGCTTCCTCCCCGAAGACCTTGATCAGGTACTGTGAGTGTCCCTGGGCGGATGCCTGTATCGTCCAGGTATTAATCCGGTTGGGTCCGATACCGACTATGCCTCTGCGGCCGCCGGTGCCAAAAGGGATGACCTGATAAAAGGAATCCAGCAAAAAATTCCACCGGCCGTTTTCGATTAAATATCGAATCTGGGGAACATAGTCGCTGAAGGCCGGATCGGTTAACCAGACGTCCAGCCATTTCAGGGCGGAGTTGATATACTTTTCCGAAACATCCAAGGTGTTGAAACCGTCTTTTGCTCTTTCTGCCCAAGTGTTTGTATTCATTTATTGCCCACCTTTAATTTTGACAAGTCAGATAACATCCAAAGTATCGGTTCAAGTTTAGATTTTTTCGCCTTTTTCTTCAAGCCAGATGTACTGATAGGGATTCAGATCAAAGGCTGCTGTCTTCACTATTGCGCCGCTGATTAAATCGGTTGCTTGAGCGGTAGATGCCGTTCCCGCAAGAGAAACCGAAATGGTTTTAGATGAAATGTTGCTGAGGGCATAAATCGTCTGGTCTTCACTGTATCGTTTGATCCCGAAAACTTTCGAATCGATTTGCAGGATGTCAAATCCGGCATTGGGGTGAAAGGCGCTCTGTTTTTTGCGGGTCTTGATTAAATTCAGATACGGAAAAAAGACCCGCGCGCGAAAGGAATCCGGATCATTTAATTCTGAAATGAGCTTTTCAACCGGCAATTTTTCGCGGTTGATGGTCCGGGCTCTGCCGGTTTGTTTGACCCCTTCCACCCAGTTGCGTGAGCCCAGCAGACTGTGGATGTAGGACGCCGGTACGCCCGGCAGGGCGTATTGAATGGACTGGGAGGCCAGAAATTTATCTGCCCGGGTCGAGGATGTGTCCGCCAAAATGGCGTCCACATAAGTAATGTTTAATTCATAGGGGCTCTCAGAGCCGTCGGGATTTTGTTTGTAAGAAACCTGCCCCGCATTGGCATTCACGATTTCAATCAACCCATCCAGTTCAGCAGGGTCTAAAATACCCTCCAGCGGTCGGACACCGATACCGTCATGGGAGGCCGTAAAGTTGAAAAACGTATTGTTTGCAGATTCCAGGTAAAGCCCTTTGGCCCATTGCGACAGGACCGTGGCATCTTCTTTGACCATTGTGTAAAACAACAGCGGCGGCAGGGTAAAATTATAAACCATCTGGGCCTCATCGTGGCCGTCTCCGAAATAACTGATATTTTCATCATGGGGAACATTGGTTTCCGTTAAAATGATCACATCCGGCGCCACCAGGTCCAATACGGCCCGAAACAATTTGACCATATCATGGGTTTGAGGCAGGTGAACGCAGTTGGTCCCGATTTCTTTCCACAAATAGGCGATGGCATCCAGCCTTAAAATCGTCGCGCCCTGATCGGCATAAAACAGCAGAACATCGATCATTTTTTCAAGAACGTCCAGGCTTTTAAAATTAAAATCGATTTGATCGGCACTGAAAGTGGTCCATAGATGCACCGTTTGACCGTCTTTTTTCTGGTATTCCGATAAAAGCGGCAAGGATCTGGGTCGGGTGACCATCGATAAATCAATTGCGGGATCGACCGCCATGGCAAAGTCGTCAAATCCTTCTTTACCCTCAAGGTAGCTCTGGAACCACCGTCCCTTTGAGGAGAAATGATTGACCACATAATCAAACATCAGATCAAAGTCCTGCCCGACGGCGGCCACCTCCTGCCAGGTTCCCAGTTCTGGATCGATCTCAAAAAAATCCATAACCGAAAAACCGTCATCTGAGGAATAGGGAAAAAAGGGCAGAAAGTGAATGTTGGAAATGATGCCTTTCAGGTATTGGCCGGCAAATTCATGCAGCGTCGCCAGGGGCGCTTCACCCTCCTTCCGCAAGGCGTCACCATAGGTGATCAGAACCACATCTTCCTCGGAGAAATAGGATTCTTTTTTCCTTTTTTTTACGGTGTATTTTTTTATTACCGGCGCTATTCGTTCCAAGGCCAGCGTTCCGGTTTCTTCCCCATATATTTTTTTAAGCAGGTCGTTTACCTTAACCATGCCTTCCATTTTTCCCCTCTTTCTAACATTGGTCAGGTGCCAGCCAATTGTGCTCGATCATATAATGTCTGAGTATACGTTCTAGAACCGTGTAAGAAAAATATTCTTTGGCCAGTTCATAATCGTGGTCGACCATTTCTTGGAGAAGTTTCGGGTTGTCTAACACCTGTTTGGTCTGCTCAACTGTTTTATCGGTCACGTAACCGTCAATTTCAATTACCTTAAATCCCTTGGGCTGAATATCTTTGAGATAAATTGAATAGGTGTTTACAACGATCGGTTTTTTAAAATAGAGCGTCTCCAGAAAGGCGTTACCAAATCCTTCAAAAGTCGAAGGGTAGGTGACCAGATCCGCATAGGGGTAGATGTCTTCCAGGGTGTAAATTTTACGGCCGTCATCGGTTGTTCCTCTTTCTTCGTTGATGATGTCTGAAACAAAAATCGTATCGACGTCCATCAATTGGGAGTATTCTTCCAGGCGCTTTTCGTAGTCCCAGCCTTCATCACCGGAGGCGTGCGAAATTACCAGTTTGGCTTTTCGGCCCAGTCGGTGAACCAATTCAATCGCATGCTCGATTCCCTTACGCGGAACCACGCGGGTGGGCTGCAAAATAAAGAGCTCATCGTCTTCGATACCCAGAGCCTGTCTCACATCGAATGTATATTCGTCAGGTGGCGGCGGTGGATTGTCAAAATCCATGACATTGTAAATAACATGGCTTGAAATACCGGTGCGCAAACTCAACTGGATATCAGCCACCGAGTTAATCACGACATGATCGATGGATGGCAACACCGGTGGAAATGCCATTCTTAAGTAATCCGACACGGCGTTGACCATAAAGCGGTCCCGCTCCCAGTAAAAATCATGATGATGTGCGATGGTGCTGATATGGGTCTCGGCGATAAATTCCGTCAGGGCAATTCCCAGGGGGATATTCAGCGGGATGGTCAGGGCGTTCTGCGGAATAATCAGATCGATGCCGAATTTTTTGACAAAGTCGTATAAATCGTCTTTTAATTTTATGGCCAGCTGATAAATTTTTTTGGAGACGGCGCGTTCACGTGTTGTCACGCCGAAAACTTTGTTATGAATCGCCTTTATTTCAGGATGGGTAAAATGGGCTTCTTCGACCTGATAGGATCGCTCCGGCGGCCGGTCCAATTCACCGGCAAAGTAAAAACTCGTCCAGCCAAACTTTTTAAAGACATCCGCCCATTTTTCAAGCTCCAGCGACACCCCATCCGTGCCTGCGATGCGCGTGGAAATAAAACCCACATTTTTAACTTTTTTCTCAGTACTAAAATCAGGCATCATCGGCTCCTTTTGCAAGTGTGTTTTGTATTTGGTGCTTGGTGTTTAGTAATCTAACATGCCGATATAGGGCCATCTATTTCATACCAAACACCAAACACTCAATGAATTCGAATTTTTACAAATTCATCAGACTTGTATTCTTAATTTCAGCAATCCGCATTCCGAATTCAACATTCAATTTAAACCATCTCCTTGGGCTGACCGGTACACGACAGAACATTGCTCCACAATCTTGAATACGGATCGATTTGCTTGCGTTTGGATACTGCCAGCGGAATCGGCACATGCGTAAATTCATTGTTCCAGTGGCCGACCACCATATTCGTTTTTCCACACATCCCGGCATGCACCGCATTATGACCCAGCAGCAAACAAAATCCTGAGTCATGCGGATTTGCCGGCATGCTCCGGATCGTGTAACTGGGATCGATGTATTTCAATGTCACATCCATTTTATTATTTTTAAAATAGGCCTGAATCCGGTCTTTGAGAAAAAGGCCGATATCGCTGAGGCGGATGTTGCCGGATTCATCCCGTTCGCCGGTGGCTTCAATTAAATCCTGGCCGGCACCTTCGCCCACTACGACAACGGCATGCCTTCTATTTTCCAGCCGGTCCTTCAGCGCCGCGAGGAAGCAATCCAGGGTAAAGCGCATCTCCGGTATCAGACAAAAATTAACATCCCCGTTGGTAATGGAGGCAAACGCGGCAATAAACCCTGATTCTCGTCCCATCAGTTTTACCAGACCGATCCCGTTCCTGGCTCCCTGGGCTTCGGTGTGTGCGGAATAGATGGCGGTTCGCGATTCAGATACGGCAGTCACAAAACCGAAAGATCGATCGGTGTAGGAGATATCATTGTCAATGGTTTTGGGGACGCCGATAACGCCAATCTTTAGGTTGCGCTCACCCACTTCTTCGGCTATGGCCTGGGCGCCGCGCAGCGTCCCATCACCGCCAATGGTAAACAAAAGACCGATGTTCATTTGTTCCAGGGTATCCACCATCTCGGAAACATCCTGGGGCCCGCGGGATGAACCCAGAATCGTTCCCCCGATCTGGTGAATATTGTTGACCACTTCCGGGTTCAATTCTACCGGTGCATGGCCATATTTATACGAAAGGCCTTCGTAACCATAGGGCAAACCAAATACCGTCCTGACCCCGTAATGGTAATGCAGCCCCATGACAATGGCGCGGATGACATCGTTTAACCCCGGGCAAAGGCCCCCGCAGGTCACGATGCCGCATTTAAGTTTGGAAGGATCGAAGTAAATTTTGCTGCGGGGCCCGGCGAGTTCAAATGCAGGCGGCTGGTGACCCGCTTTAAAAAATGGCTCTATTTTGTTGGGGTCGGTATGATAGAGAACGTGATCTTCTTCACCCACAAACTTCACGCCGGACATCGGAGAAGACACGCGGCATTGGCCCAATCGATCCACATCAAAGTTTAATTTCTTATCTTCCACAGATGGTCTCCTATGTTTCATCGAAAATTGAGATGCGCTAATCCAGCTTCAACCGGAGTATTGGCGTACTCCAATGCGCCATCGCTCCATTACGCCGAATGTTTTTTAGGCTTTGCCAGCGCTGCCCAGCACCTTCTCATTCTTATACTTCACCATCTTTATTAGCTCTTCCCGCGCCGGTCCCAGATATTTGCGGGGGTCAAACTCAGCCGGGTGTTCGGCGAATACTTTGCGGATGACCGCCGTCATGGCCAGCCGGCCGTCACTGTCGATGTTAATTTTACATACCGCCGAGCCGGCTGCTTTTCTCAACTGTTCTTCAGGGATCCCGACCGCGTCATCCATTTTGCCGCCAAATGCGTTGATCATCTTGACGTATTCGGGAACAACCGCCGATGCCCCGTGCAGCACGATGGGAAAACCCGGAACGCGTTTGGCAATTTCTTCGAGTATATCAAATCGAAGGGGCGGGACTTCTTCGCCGGGTCTGGTTTTAAACTTATAGGCACCGTGGGAGGTGCCGATTGAAATGGCCAGGCTGTCCACGCCGGTTTTTTCAACAAATGCTTCGACTTCTTCCGGTTTGGTATAATGCGAAACTTCATGGGAAACTTCATCTTCGACTCCGGCTAAAACCCCCAGCTCACCTTCGACCGTGACCTCGCGTTCATGGGCATAATCGGCGACCTGCCGGGTCAACGCCGCATTTTCCTCAAACGGGTGGTGGGACCCGTCAAGCATGACCGAGGAAAAGCCGGAATCAATACAGGATTTGGCCAGTTCAAAGGTGTCGCCGTGATCCAGATGCAGGGCGACCGGGATATCGGCTCCCAGCGCTTTTAGCATCTGAACGGCTCCCATCGCCATATATGGCAGAAATGTCGGGTCGGCATATTTGCGGGCACTGCCGGACACCTGTAAAATTACCGGTGATTTTGATTCTGCGCATCCGATGATGATTCCCTGGAGCTGTTCCATGTTATTAAAGTTATAGGCCGGGATGGCATAGCCGCCTGCCATGGCCTTTTTAAACATCTCTTTCGTGTTTACCAACTCCAGTTCATTATAATTGACAATATCCGTCATATGAAAACCTCCTGGTGGGTGTCGGCGAATGTCTAAAGTTTAAAATGCCTAAAGTTTCGGATATATTTTTTGATTTTAGCTCGTTTTAGCTCACTTTGGGCATTTTAGATCATTTATCCGTAAGCGCCGCCACTCCCGGCAGCACCTTACCCTCCATAAGCTCCAGCGACGCCCCCCCGCCGGTTGACACATGGGAGACCTTGTCGCCCACACCGGCTTTATTAATTGCCGAAGCAGAATCTCCACCGCCGATAACGGTGGTGGCACCATGGGCGGTTGCCTCCGCCAGGGCATTTGCGATGGCATAGGTGCCTCTGGCGGTAGCTTCAATTTCAAAAACCCCCATGGGGCCGTTCCAGACAATGGTTTTGGCAGCGCTGATAATCGGCCGAAACTTTTCGATCGATTTGGGTCCGATGTCCAGGCTAAATTCGTTGGGTGGAATCCGATCCGCAGCAACTTCTTTAAGGGTGCCGACCCGGCGCTCAGTGAAATCAAAAATATCCGAAACCATGCAGTCAACGGGAAGAATTATTTTTTGGCCGCCCTGTGCCAGCAGTTCCCTGGCCAGATCAATTTTATCTTCTTCAAGCAGGGATTTTCCGATTTCTTTTCCCTGGGCCTTAAAAAAGGTATACGTCATTCCCCCGCCAATGATGATGGTGTCGACCCGCGGCAGCAAATTGGCAATGATGTCGATTTTGCCGGATATCTTGGCACCGCCTAAAATGGCGACAAAAGGTTTCGCCGGGTCTGCCATGACACCACCCAGATAATCCAGTTCTTTCATCAATAGATAACCGGCCGCGCA
>JBFFCW010000188.1:0-7404 GCA_041559695.1 Desulfobacterales bacterium | reverse complement strand
TGTATTAAGGTCGACCGGGAGGAGCGACCCGATATCGATGCGGTATACATGGCTGTCTGTCAAATGTTAACCGGAAGCGGTGGCTGGCCGTTAAACTTATTCCTTACGCCCGATAAAAAACCCTTTTTCGCAGCCACCTACATCCCCAAAAACAACCGCTCCGGCCGCGCCGGCCTTATCGAGCTGTGTCAGCAGATCAGCAACCTTTGGGCTTCCCAAACGGATAAAGTGAATGCCTCGGCTGCCAGTATCGCCGCATCCTTGGACCGTGCATTTACCTTTTCAGCCGCCGATGAGCCCGGCGAATCTTTACTGGATCATGCCTTTGAGCTGATCTGGCAAGGCTTTGATTCCAGACTGGGCGGGTTTGAAGGCGCCCCCAAATTTCCGATGCCCCACCGCCTGCTCTTTTTACTGCGCTGCTACCACCGCACCGGCGATGCGAAAGCATTAAAGATGGTCGAAAAAACATTGAAAGCGATGAGACTCGGTGGAATCTGGGACCATGTGGGTTATGGTTTTCACCGCTATTCTACGGATCCGGAATGGCTGCTGCCGCATTTTGAAAAAATGCTGTACGACCAGGCCCTCATCGCTCAGGCCTGTTTGGAAACTTACCAGATCACCAAAGATGAATTTTACGCCCAGACAGCGGATGAAATCTTCAGCTATGTCTTAAGGGACATGACATCCCCGGAAGGTGCATTTTTCTCGGCAGAGGATGCCGACAGCGAAGGCGAGGAAGGCAAATTTTACGTCTGGACCGTTGACGAATTCAGATCGGTGCTGGGGGAGGAACATTCAGACGTATGGGAAAAAATATTAAAACTGCAGCCCGATGGCAATTTTTTCGACGAAGCCAGCGGGCAAAAAACCGGCGCAAACATCCTGCACCTTGACCGGCCGGTCCGACAATGGTCGCAAGAGCTCAATCTTAAGCCGGAGGCGCTGACCACCCAATGGGAAAACATCCGGGAAAAATTGTTCCGGTACCGCAAACAACGGATTCATCCTTTAAAGGACGATAAAGTTCTTGTCGATTGGAACGGCTTGATGATAGCCGCTTTTTCCCTTGGGTCCAGAATTCTCAATAACCCCGAATATGCCCGGGCAGCTGAAAAATCCGCGCAGTTCATACTGACAAAAATGCGCGATGACCGGGGACGCCTGTTTCACCGCTTCAGAGACGGCGAGCTTGCCGTTGAAGCCCAGGCCGCCGATTATGCCTTTTTGATCTATGGCCTGCTCAATTTATACCAGGCAACTTTTAATTTAGCTTATGCCGAAGAGGCCGCCGCGCTTCAGGAAAAAATGCTGCAGGATTTCCGGGATCCGGACAGCGGCGGCTTTTTTTCGACGGCCAATGAAAGCGAAGCGCTTCCGGTGCGGCCCAAGGAACTCTACGATGGTGCGATTCCTTCGGTCAATTCGGTATCGTTATTGAATCTGCTGTGGTTAGCCCGATTGACCGGCGACCCCAAATGGGATAACCATGCCCATGATCAGCTGCGGACTTTTGCGGGAACGGTAAAAGCCCAACCGAGCGCCTTTGCCTTTTTTTTACTGGGCGTGGATTTTGCCTTGCGGCCGGGCCAGGAGGTGGTCATTGCCGCAGACCCGGAAAAAGCCGAGGCGCAGCAAATGCTGGCTGCATTAAATCTTAATTTTGCACCGCATAAGGTGGCCCTGGTCAAATCGAACCAAAATGCGGAGCGGCTGGCCAGGTTTGCAGGCTATACCGACGGCTTGCAGCTCGTTAAAGGCAAAGCCACCGCCCATGTGTGTAAAGGTTTTGCATGCAAAGAACCCACTTCAGATGTCGAGGCCATGGTCGCGCACATACTCGGGAAAAAATAGTCTGCGACTAAGAATGAAAATGGAAATGGAAAAGTGAAGAACAGTGAATCGTGATGGGATGAACGAAATCCGGAATATCCTGACCGCTCAGCAACAATTTTTCAAATCGGGCCGCACCAAAAATCTTGATTTTCGTTTGGAAAATCTGAAACGGCTAAAAAAAGGGATCATTCAAAATGAAACCGCTATCGGGGAGGCCCTGAAAAAGGATCTTTCCAAATCTTCCTACGAAAGCTATCTAACGGAGGTTGGCGTAGTACTCGCTGAAATCCGGCTTGCCAGCCGCCGCCTCAAATCATGGGCCCGACCCCGCAGGGTGAAAACACCGTTTTACCTGTGGTTTGCTTCCAGCCGCATTTATTGCGAACCCTACGGCAGGGCCTTGATCATCGCTCCCTGGAACTATCCCTTTCTGCTTTCGATTTCACCGCTGATCGGCTCCATCGCCGCCGGCAATTGCAATGTTTTAAAACCTTCAGAATATGCCCCCCACACCGCGGCCATCATGACTGAGATCATGGCTTCGCATTTTGACAGCCGTTATCTTGCCGTCATTGAGGGCGATGGGCACACCGGTGAAGCGCTTCTTAAAGAACGTTTTGATTATATCTTTTTTACCGGCAGCGTGACCGTTGGTAAAACCGTGATGTCGGCGGCGGCAAAATATCTAACGCCGGTCACGCTGGAGTTAGGGGGGAAAAACCCCTGCATTGTGGATCAAGACGTCAATCTGGATCCGACTGCCCGCAGAATCGTTTTCGGCAAATTTATCAATGCGGGCCAGACCTGCGTTGCGCCGGATTATCTTCTGGTTCATCAATCAAATAAACAGAAACTGTTGGACCTTATCCGAAAATATCTGAACCGATTTTATGGCGAGTCCCCCCGCAAAAGCCCGGATTTTGCCCGCATCATCAATCGGCGCCATTTCAATCGGCTGCGGGCTTTATTGGAAAAGGGCGACGTCATTATCGGCGGTCAAAGCGACCCTCAGGATCTTTACATTGCCCCGACCGTAATCAGCAATCTGTCATGGGATGACCCCGTTATGCAGGATGAAATCTTTGGCCCGATTTTACCGGTTTTGGAATTTGAAGATTTGTCCGAAGTGATATCCAGCCTTAATTCACGCCCAAAGCCACTGGCGCTCTATGTCTTTTCCAACCAGCCTGAAAACTATCAGAAAGTCATCGATGAAGTCTCCTTTGGCAGCGGCTGCATAAATGACACCGTCGTCCAATTTGCCAATCCCCACCTTCCGTTTGGCGGTGTGGGCAGCAGCGGTATGGGCGGCTATCACGGTAAAGCCAGTTTCGACAATTTTTCGCACCCAAAAAGTATCCTAAAAAAATCGTTTACTTTTGATCCGCCTTTGCGATATCCACCCTACAAAAATAAACTTTCGATATTAAAAAAAATTCTGCGGTAACAGAGGAGCCTTATTATTTCCCGAAAAACGGATTTAATTGAAATCGATGTTTAGTTTTAAATCCTGAGCTCGAAATACGAATTTCGAAATCAAATATAAATCCCAAATTCGAATATTTAAAACATGTTTTGAATTCTGGTCATTTGGTATTTGAATTTGTTTCGGATTTCGTGTTTCGGTATTCGTATTTCTCTGAATATATTTGCCCGGTAAGTCATTTTTTTCTCACATGGACCAGAGCAATCTCAAATTACTCAGAAAACAATTAATGAATTGGTATCGGGCCAATCATCGCGATTTACCGTGGCGGCGCTCAAATACGCCTTATCATATCTGGGTTTCCGAGGTCATGCTGCAGCAAACTCAGGTCAAAACGGTTCTAAATTATTACCACCGTTTTTTAACAACATTCCCCAATATTAAACGCCTGGCTGCGGCCGATTTACAGGCGGTTCTCAAAGTTTGGGAGGGTATGGGCTATTACGCCCGGGCTCGAAATCTGCACCGGGCTGCAAAAGCCGTGGTGCAGAACCATGGGGGCCGGGTTCCGGATCAATGGGAAGCCTTCCACAACCTGCCGGGTGTCGGCGATTATATTGCAGCGGCTGTGCTGAGCATCGCCTTCAACCAGCCCCATCCGGTTGTCGACGGCAATGTCAAGCGGGTATTGGCCCGCCTGCACAAAATTCACGCGCCGGTCAACCAGCCAGGTTCTTATCAGCAGTTTAAAAAAGCCGCCGCCCGGCTGTTGGATTCCCGGCAGCCGGGGACCTTCAACCAGGCAATGATGGAAATCGGTGCCTTGATCTGTAAGCCCCGAAATCCGCTGTGCGATGCCTGCCCGTTAGCGCGCATATGCCGGGCTTATCAGAACCAACAGGTCGCTGATTTTCCAAAACGGCAAAAATTAAAGGCCACACCGCAATATCATATCGCCGTCGGTGTTGTTTTTAAAAATGAACGGGTCCTGATCACCCGTCGCAAAGCCGAAGGGCTGCTGGGGGGATTATGGGAATTTCCGGGCGGTAAAATTAAAGACGGCGAATCGGCGCAGACCGCCTGCATCAGAGAAATCAAAGAAGAGGTCAATCTTGACGTGCATGTCGACCGGCATCTGGTACAGGTGAAACACGCCTACACCCATTTTAGAATTGTCATGGAAGTGTTTTGCTGCAAATATGTATCCGGCAGAGTATATTTACGCGGGCCTGTGGCTTTTCGCTGGATCCGTTTGAATGAATACAAGAACTATCCGTTTCCGAAAGCGAACCATAAGTTCATACCCTTGCTGATTAGAAGTGCCGAAAGTGACTAAAATGAGCTAAAATGCCAAAAGTTGAGGAATTCTGTCATTTTTATAATGGAATCACCGCAGAGGGCGCAGAGTTTTTTAATGATAAACTTTCTCTCTGCGCGCTCTGCGTCTGTGCGGTGGCCTGGTTTTCATCAGACAATGGAGCGTAGCGCTGCCATAATTTTAGGCATTTTAGATCATTTGGTGTTTTCTGAACTTTGAATAGATTAAAAAATGAACCGCCGGGTGTTTAATACTTTTTTGAGATGGATTCTAATACTTTATGACGCCATCACTCCCAGACTCAAGATTCGATATCCTGCTCATCCAGCCCCCGATCCGTGATTTTTATCTAACCGCCAAACGCACCATTCCATATGGATTGGCCAGTATCGCCGCCGGGCTGATTGAGGCCGGCTTTTGCGTGCAAATTCTGGATGCGTTGGCCACGGCAAAATCACGTGTTGTCGACCTGCCGCAAGAAATGGCTTATTTGCGATCCTTTTACGGACGGCCCGACCGATCTCCCTTCGCCCTGTTTCATCACTTCAAGCATTTCGGCTGCAGCTTCGACACCATCGGGCAGCGGGTTAAAAAAGCGCAACCCTTTCTGGTGGGTATTTCCTCTCTTTTTAGCGCATATGCCAATGAGGCGGTCCAGGCCGCACAAATCGTTAAAAAGCACCATCCCGCTTGTAAAATAGTCGTCGGCGGCCATCATGCCAGTGCCATGCCCGTGCGGGTGATGGCGTGCTCGGCAGTGGACTTTGTCTTGCGCGGCGAAGGGGAAGTGTCGATGGCCCGGCTGGCAACAGCACTTCAAAACGAAACGGATTATGAGGATGTCCCCGGGCTGGTCTACCGCAAACCGGATGGCAGCCTGCATATCGGCCAAACAGCCAGCGTGCGCAATCCGGATGATTTGCCGCTGCCCGCCACCCAGCTCATAGACCAGCGCCGTTACCGCCGCAATAAAAAGGCCGGCACCGTGGTGGTTGCCAGCCGCGGATGCCCGCTAAAGTGCAGCTACTGCTCTATGGGGGCCTCCTCACCTCTCAGCTATCGCCAGAGAAGCGTTGCGTCCGTACTCCGTGAAATTGAAATTGCGGTTCGCCAACACCATGTCGGGTTTATCGATTTTGAAGACGAAAATCTATCTCTGGATCGGGACTGGTTTCTCAGGTTAATGGATGAAATCGCACAGCGTTTTGCCGGAAAACAGCCTGAGCTCAGGGCCATGAACGGCCTGCTGCCTTCATCGCTGGATGAGCAGGTTATCGCTGCCATGCAAGCAGCCGGTTTCCGGACGTTGAACCTGTCGCTGGGCACCACGGCAAAGACGCAGCAGAAGCGGTTTCAGCGGCCCAATGTCCGCCGTGCATTTGAAAACGCGCTGGACCTGGCCCAGGCCTATGATCTTGAGGCGGTCGGTTACATTATCGTGGGTGCCCCGTTTCAAAAAGCGGCGGATTCCATCAAGGATCTCCTCTATCTGGCCGAGCGCAGGGTTCTGGCGGGCACCTCTGTATTCTATCCGTCACCGGGCAGTAAGGATTACAGCCTGTGTGCTTCACTGGGGCTGCTGCCCCAGGATTTTTCCGGTATGCGCTCCAGCGCTCTGCCGATATCCCATCGCACCACCCGTAAAGAATCGGTTACCCTTTTGCGCCTGAGCAGAATCATTAACTTCATGAAGTCGCTGATCGACGGCGGCCAGTCGCTGCCCGACCCTGCGCCTGCCGGCGATTGCATCACCAATCCGAATGATCGCAATAATGCCGGCCGGCAACTGCTGCAATTTTTTCTTTATGATGGAATCATCAGAGGGGCGGGCCCGGATGGCGAGGTGTTTGAACATGAAATCGATCTGAAACTGAGCAAAAAATTCCTTGCCGATTTAAAATCAATTAAGATAAAAGGTTGTCGAAGAGGCCGGGAGCAATTGTGAATTCAATTATAATCTGAACTTTGCCCCGCTTCGCGGGATGAAGCGTCTAATTTTATGATATCAAGTGGCGCCTCATGAAGATAGATGAGAAGTGTGAACCGTTTTTTTAAGATAAGGCCATTAACGCATGAAAAAAAATTATGACCCGAGGATGCATTCAGCCGAGCATATTTTGAACCAAACCATGGACCGCATGTATCAATGCGGGCGTTGCTTTAATGCGCATATCGAGCGTAAAAAATCAAAATGTGATTACCATTTTACAAAATCACTGACGGCAGATGAAATTGAAGCGGTTCAATCACGCGTCAACCGAATTATCCGGTCGGACTTGCCGGTCAGCGAACAGTTTATATCAAAATCAGAGGCCATGAGCCGATTCAATACGGCCAAGCTGCCGGATGAGGTTGGAGACCGGATCCGGATTATCAGTATCGGTGATTACGACCACTGCCCCTGTATCGGCCCACACGTCAAATCAACCGCCGAAATCGGAGAGTTTCGGATCACCTCCACCGCCTTCGAAGACGGTGTCCTGAGGATTCGTTACAAGCTGAAAAATTAGAACCCATCTAAAAAATGTGGATCAGGGCTCATGGCAAAGCGCAAACCGATTCAAAAGTCGTTGTTCCGAGCATACACGGAAGTATGTGAGCATTTTGAGCCGAACTGCAACACAGCCATGGGCACTTAGACGCGTTTTTTAGATGGGTTCTAGAAGAGTTGAAGCCGAGATCGATAAGCGTCGATCACCTCTTTGGGATCATCGGTGATGACAATGTTATCCCGGATCCAGTCGGGAGCCCGGCCGCGGGTTATCATCTCTTCGATCTGGCGATCAATACCATTCCAGAACCCCTGGCGGCCTTCGGTATC
>JBFFCW010000187.1:0-7448 GCA_041559695.1 Desulfobacterales bacterium | reverse complement strand
GCAGGCCCCCCGAAAGTTGATGCGGGTATTGCCTTAAGCGGCTGGCGGCGGCGGTTATCCCGACTTTCTCCAATAGGAACACCGCGCGATCCTGGGCTTCCTGCCGGGACACATTTTTATGGGTCAGCAGGGCTTCTTCCAACTGGTTACCAATCGTATAGCAGGGATTGAGCGAGGTCATGGGCTCTTGAAAAATCATGGCGATTTTTGAGCCGCGGATATCCGCCATCTGGCTTGCGCTGGCATGGTCGAGATTAAGGCCATCGAAAAAAATTCGGTCAACGCGCCATTTGGCCTTTTGGGGCAGCAGATCCATCACCGACAGCACGCTCAATGATTTCCCGCAACCTGACTCGCCTACCAGCGCCAGGGTCTTGCCGCGTTCGACGGCAATGTCAACGCCGCGCACCGCATGCAAAACGCCCGCTTCCAATGGAATGTCAACATGCAGTCCCTTAACTTCGAGCAGTGCATTCACTATCGTCCCTCCGGTGCCGTAATGTCTCGGATCCCGTCACCGAGCAGATTAATGGAAAGTACCAGGGCAAATATGGCTGAGCCCGGTATCATAATCATCCAGGGGCTAAAAAGCATGAACTCCTTGGCCTCGGCCACCATCAAACCCCATGAGGGCAGCGGCGGTTGAACCCCCATACCGAGAAACGACAACCCTGCTTCGATCAGTATGGCCCGGGTGATTTCCAAGGTCGCCACCACGATCAGATTGTTCATGATATTGGGCATGATTTCGGAAATAATGATTCTCAGGGTCGAACAGCCGGATGTCTTGGCGGCATTGACATAATCCATCGAGCGTAGCTGTTGCGTTGATGCGCGAATCACCAGGGCAAAGCGGTTCCAAATCATCACGCCCAGAACCAGCACCACGATCGGCAAAGAACCGCCAACTAAAGCCACCACGGCCAAAGCCGACAGCATAATCGGCAACGCCAGGCGCGTGGTAATAATGGCGCTGACGACCATGTCCACCCGCCCCCCGAAATAACCGGCGGACACCCCCAGGATGGTTCCGATCACCCCCGAAATCAGCATCGCCATCACGCCGATGAGCAACGAAATACGGGCGCCGTACATGAGACGACTCAGGTAGTCCCGACCCAGATTGTCCGTACCCAGGATGTGATTCCAGGTTCCCTCCTCATGCCAAATGGGACCGGCCAGACGGGCGTCGAGGTCTTGTTCATAAGGATCATGGGGCGCCAGAATCGGCGCTGCAAGCGCTACGATAACGATCAACAGCAAAACAGTTCCCCCGATCAGAAAGCCTGTGTGGCGCTTGGCCTGCCGATAGACCATCTGCATCGGTGTCGGAAAGGTGACTTCTTTAAAAGGACTTGTGGCTTCCATAATTTTTTCTCTTTCTGCCTTTATGAATTTTCCGCTTCTACATTTCGTATGACAGATTTAAATTATCCATTTCGATTTATGGGATTCGAGAAAAAAACAGGCTGTTAGACTGTAGACTATTAGCAGCTAACAGCTTACAGCCTGAACACCTAAAAGGCTTTTATTTTGCCCTTATGCGCGGGTCCAGAAAAGCGTTAAACACATCAGCCACCAATGTCATGGTCACATAGATGACGGATAACAACAGCACGATGACCTGAACAACGGGCAGATCCGCACGCTGGATGGATTTAACCGCCAGAAAGCCGATGCCGTTGATGGAAAAAACGTATTCAATCACAAACGCGCCGCCGAGCATAAACCCGAACTGCACAAAGGCCAGCGAAACCACCGGAATAATGGCATTCCGCAAGGCGTGTTTGAACAGGACGCGGGGCATTTTTAATCCCTTGGCCTTGGCGGTGCGAATGTAGTCCGACGCCAATACATCCAGCATACCGGTTCGCGTCAGCCGCATCAGGGATGGCGAGGCGTAATAGCCCAAGGTTACGGCTGGCAGGATGAAATGCAGCCAGGTGTCGTCACCCGAAATCGGCAACCATTGCAATGTGACCCCGAAAAAGATGATCAGCATCAAGCCGAAAAAGAAATTGGGCAGGGCCTGACCAAAGACGGAAATGGTCAGGGCCGTGCGGTCAATCCAGGTATTGGGCCGGATCGCGGCAATGACACCCAAGGGGATCGCCAGGCAGATGGCAAAGGCAAAGGCGCAGGTACCCAGCAGCAGGGTGACCCCGATCCGATCACCGATGATCTCCTTTACCGGCATATTGAAGTAGGGCGACTCGCCGAAATCGCCTCGCAAAGCGCGACCGACCCATTCCACGTATTGAACCAGAATGGGACGATCGAGACCATACTGTTCCCGAATGAGCTGAATCTCTTCCGGGCTTGCGTCGGCACCGGCCAGGGCAATGGCAGGATCTCCCGATAAATTCAGGATCATGAAGCTGATAAAGGAGACCGCAACGGCGACCAGAAAAGCCAGGACGATTCGTTTTCCGATGTATATGAGCATTATCTTCGCTCCAAACTTAAAGGGGCTATAAGGGGACTCGGGATCCGAGTCCCCAAGGGGTCATTCTCAAGGATCATTTCCATTTTGCCAGGAAGAAACGCGGCACGGCATCCGGATAAGGCTTGAAATCCAGGTCCTTGGAATAAACATAGTTGGCCACCCAGGTAAACAGGGGCAGCACATAAGCCTGTTCTGCGATCCGCTGCAGCGCTTTTTTATAAACCGCCTTGCGCTTTTCCGGATCGATGATGGAATCGCCCTCTGCGAGCCAGTCACGCACCTGGGGATCCCTTGCGAAATCCACCTCGGTGAAATTGTAAAACCGCCCGGTGATATTGGAGATATCATTGACACCGTACGAGCCCCAGGTAGTAAAGTCAAAGTTGATTTGGTTGCCATAAATTTTTTCCCGCAGGGCCGAATATTTCAGATATTTCAAATTGGCTTTGATACCCACCTTGCGCAAGTAACTGATAATGGCCTCGCCATAGGGGCGATCGCGGTATCCGGTCAACTCAATCTTGAAACCATTGGGATACCCGGCTTCGGCCAGGAGCGCCTTGGCCTTGGCGGGATCGTACTCATATTTCATGACATCGTCGGTGCAACCGAATTGACTAGGGAAACAGTGTGAATGTATCACCCGGGATTGCCCGCCAACCAAATTGCGGGAGATGGAATCACGGTCGATGGCGTGGGCCACCGCCTGCCTCACCTTCAATTTCTGAAAGGGATTCTCGCCAGTCCTTCCGGCGGCATCCATAACCAGCCAGCCCACGCGCATACTTTCGGCCTTGACCACCTGGAGTTTTTTATATTTGGCCATTTTTTCGGCCTGATCCATGGGTACCAGATAGATCCAGTCCAGACCGCCGGTGATCAACTCAGCCGCCATGCTGGTGACTTCCGGAATCGTGCGTTGCACCAGACGGCGGATGGCGGGTCGTCCTTTGGGGCTATTTTTGTAGTAGCCTTCAAATCTTTCAAAAACGATCTTTCGGCCGATCTCATTTTCCACAACCTTATAAGGACCAGTACCCACCGGTTTGCGGCCGAAGCCCTTGGACCCCACTTCGGTATAATAGTCCTTGGGATATATGGGCAGATTGCCGGCCAGATATTCCAGGGCCGAGGGAAAGGGTTTCTTCAGGTAAAGCTTCACTTTGTAAGGGCCTGTTTTTTCACAGCGATCGATCCAGTTCACGTTTCGCTGCACCAGGACCTTATTGTCCGGATTGCTCATGAAGTTGAGGGTGAAAACCACATCGTCCGCATCGAATTTCTCGCCGTTATGAAAGGTGACGCCCTGACGAAGCTCAAATTCCATGGTGGTCGTATCCAGCCACTTGTAGGACTTGGCCAAAAGCGGTTTGTACTCATTGGTGTCCGGATCGCGATATAACAGGTCGTCGCAGATCTGGCGGCTGACGACCATACCCTCACGGGCGGTGTTATAATAGCGATCCAGGGTTTCCAGTTCCTTTTGCCATGAAAAGTAAAGCGTGTCATCTTTTTTCCCCGCCAGAGCCGGTGTCGTAAACATCAAGACCACAGCGATCAGGATTAGGGCCGAAAACACCTGTCTTAAAAGGCATCGTCTCATTTCATTTTCCTCCTTTTCTCTGATGGTTAGTTTTTGTAGAAAAATAATTAAAAATAGTTAAAACTATTATCAGCTAGTGAAATGGCTTTGAAACCGCGAAGAGGTGCAATCTAGATTGCCAATTTGAAATAAATTTACCAGAAATGATTATAATGAAACAATTATACCATTTTGCTATCATTGCCATCTTAAGGTTGTCAACAAAAAAATGATACGATTTAAATACGAATTATACTTCGATGGTTGGCGAGTTAAAAAGAATTTAATTTCAGGCACTTAGATAACGACGGATCGCCTCTATAAATACTTTGACACCGATCTCAAGTACACTTTCGTCTATATTAAAATAAGGTGAGTGTAACGGATATGTCAGGCCTTTTTTTGCGCTGCTACACCCAAAGCGCATGATAGCTCCTGGACAAGCCTGCGTAAAAAGAGAAAAATCTTCCGATGCCATTATAGGATCGAGATAATAAACATTTTCAAATCCGACAACGGATCCGGATACATCATAAAGAAATTCGGCAACCTTGGTATCATTAATTAGGCAGGGTATTCCCTCGTTGATTTGAAGTTCACAGTGCACTTGAAAACTGCTTTCAAGGCCCGAAGCTAATTCATGAAGTCTTTCAAATATTCGCATGCGAACATCTTCTGATAAGGCCCGAATGCTACCTTCCATATATGCTGATTCAGGAATGACATTGCCCACATCACCCGCTACAAATCTGCCGATCGTAGCTACACCTGCATAAGTCGGTTTGATGTTTCTAGCAATAATAGACTGCACCTGGGTAATAAAATGAGCCCCAGCGATGATGGGATCGATACTGTGTTCTGGACGACCTCCATGACCTCCTTTGCCAATAATTTCCAAATTAAAACGATCCGCGGAAGCATACCCCAAGCTCTTAAAATGACCGATTTGTCCGACTTGTAATTCCGGATCCATATGACCAGCGATGATTCGGTTCACATTTGGATTCTCCAAAGCACCTCTTTCGATCATCGCCTTTGCGCCGACGCCACGTTCTTCTGCCGGCTGGAATAAAAATTTTACCTTTCCTTTAAGGGTTTTTATCAAGCCGGATTCCACCAGGTATTTTGCCGTGCCCAATAATATGGTCACACATGCTTCATGACCACAGGCGTGCATTTTTCCGTCAATTCGAGATTTATAGGGAATATCGTTTAGCTCTTGAATTGGCAGGGCATCGATATCCGATCGGAGAGCAATGGTAGGACCATCGGTGGGTCCTTCGATCAATCCGATAACGCCGGTCATTTTCTCAATCCGCTTGGTTTGAATGCCCAAGTCTTCAAGAATACTTGCAATCTTATCGCTGGTGCGGACCTCTTCAAATGCGATTTCGGGGTGCATATGGAAATCACGCCGAACATCCACGAGCCAGTTTGAAAACTTCGAATCAGGTGAGGTCATTTGGTGTTTCTTTTTTTCTTTATAAAACGTAATATTACATCAAGCATTATATTGACATATAAAACTATTGTGTGTTAACTTTTTGGATCATTTATTTCATTAATTAATTAAATGCAACAAAAAGTTTATGAAACCATGACTGAAAAAAATATTATCAAACAAATACGTTCTCTTAGAAAAATGACCCCCAGTGAGGTTAAAATCGCGGAATATTTCTCCCGTTATGAACAAGATCTGGCATTTGAAAATGTCACCTCCATCAGTAAAAACACCGGTGTGAGCAAATCAACCGTTGTTCGATTTCTATCTAAACTTGGGTACAATAAGTTTGCCGACTTCAGAAAAAAGATGCGTAATGAACTTGTGTCCAAACGTGAATCGTTACGATACTTACTCCAAAAAAAGCATCTGGAAAATCGACAGGAGGATATCCTCGGTGAGAACTTTTCATATCTTATGAAAAACCTTCAATACACTCATGCCCAAATCGATCCGCAAAAATTTTTAAATGTTGCGCAAATGCTGATGCAATCTGGATCTCATCTATACATTACCGGTCAGCGAACCTCATATCCCCTGGCCTATCTATTTTATTTGCTCATAGCACGACTTAGACCGGATTCCACCCTGCTTGGGCCTGAGGTATCCATGTTTCCTGACAAGATGACCAGTGTGAGCGCCGATAATGTGCTATTGTCTATATTCAGGGTACCCTACGGGAAACAAACCCTCAAGATATCACAGTATTTTTTCGAGAAAAAAGCCAAAATCATTTTAATTACTGATAGCGAATTTTCACCGGCCTCAGAACTTGCCACGATTCAAATTACCGTGCCTTCCGAAGGATTATCCATTTTTAGAAGCTTCACGGCCGTGACGGCCCTGCTGGAATCATTGAATATCGCCGCATTGAAGTTCTGCAACGAGGAGATGATCGATCGCCTGGAAAAAGGCGAAAAGCTGCTGGGAAATTTTGAGGTTTTCTGCCCGGGTAAAAGTATCGACACCTCGAAAATCAGAAAGCTCAGGGACACCCAGGTATAATACGTTTCCGCGGTTTTAATAGAGAGATATTCTATGGCTACATCTTTGGCGGCTCCAGTGCCGCTGTTCCAAGTATATCAACAGGGCCAACAGGCGGTCCAGAATTAGGGTTTTTTTTTCGCAGGGTTCTGGAAGAAAGAAGCTTCATCCCAACAAACCAATTCTTATTGACTATGTTGCCAGTGTAGCAGGTTATCTTGCTGATCAAACGCGTATCTTCTCCATCGGAATCGTTCCCGATAAATTTCAAGATGCACACTTATTGATGCTTGAAGCCCAAGATGAGATAGCAAAGAAAGGAAGAGGCGGAATGGCAGCTAAAGATTTGTATGCTTTTGCTCTTGATATCGTAGAAAGAGCTGGATTGTTAAAAGGGTTTATGGGATATCCACAACCCGTACCTTTTATAGGTCATGGCATCGGCTTACCAATACGCTTAGATATGCTGATCTATCTTAAATGCAAAAAATGATCTAATTCCTACCAGCACAATACTTATTTAATGGCGCTCCTACCCGCAACAGAAGCTTTCCTATATTAAATGACGGATTTGTAAATTTTCCTCGAGTGAAAGTCAATGCTGCAATGGAGATTATAGATAGTAACACTTGAACAACAGTCGATAGCTGGCTTTTTGTCTAAACAGAAGACTACAAATGTAAATGGCAACCGGACAATCAATGATGGCTATGAAGACTTGATCAAAGTGACAAATTTTTAATTCAACCGACTTTATGATTAAATCTACAATTCTCGGGTATTTTGAGTAACCCCTATGAGAATATGAAACTACGGGTATCCCCGCTGAGCTGGGGTATGGTAATATTTTTTTTCCGAAAAATAACCCAATCCAGAAAGGAGATACCCGAATGAACTATATAGGAGCAGATTGCCATATTTCAAGTCTAGATTTT
>JBFFCW010000186.1:0-7530 GCA_041559695.1 Desulfobacterales bacterium | reverse complement strand
TCCACTTCACTCGGATAGACATTTTCTCCACCGGTGATGATCATGTTTTTTTTGCGGTCCACCAGATAATAGAAGCCGTCTTCGTCCTGCCGGGCCATGTCACCGGCTGAAAAAAATCCGTCTTTAAACGATTCAGCCGTTTGCTCGGGCAATTTGTAGTATTCGTCAAACAACATCGGACCCCGGGAGTATAACTCACCGATTTCTCCGAAGGGCACCTGGTTTCCATCAATATCCAGGATTCTAATAAAATCCGTTCCGATGCATTCGAATCCAATGGAGCCCAGTTTTGTCATCTGATATTCAGGCTTCAGGATGGTAACCATACCGCCCTCGGTCGAACCGTAAGCTTCATAGAGCTTTACTCCCGGGAAAAAATCCATAATCGCCTGTTTCATGCTTTTTCGGCCGGGGGCCGAAGAGCACAGCAGCTTGCGAATAGAGCTGACATCACGGTTTTTGGCTTCCTGGGGCGCATTGAGGATTAAATTATAGTGGGTGGGTATCAGAGAAACAAAACTGATTTTATGGCGTTCGATGATTTCAAGGATTTCTTCGGGCTTAAAGTTTAAGGCCGGGTGGATATAAGCCGACCCGCCGATATACAGGAACGTGAAGGTAAAGAAGATGGAATTGATGTGGCACAGGGGCATGACATTTAAGCACACATCATGTTCGTTGAAATCAAAGTCTACGGCGTTGTGCAGATAATAGGCAATGTGGGACTCATGGGAACGGATGACGCCTTTAGGTTTTCCGGTGGTTCCCGAGGTGTAGATCAGTATCCAGGTGTCGCGGGGAACAACTTCGCTTTGCGGTTCGCTGTCCGCTGAAGCACCGATGAATTCTTCATAGGGCCGATAGCCGTCCTGCGGTTTTCCGACGATAACATAATTTTGTGCTGCAATATTCTTCAGATTGGATCGGATCGGCTCAACGGTGCCGGCAAACTGGTCATGAACGACCATGGCCTTGGCGTCTGAATTGTTAACGATGTATTCCACCTCTGAAGACACCAGGCGAAAATTAATCGGCACGATAACGATGCCGGTTTTGGCCGTGGCCAGGAACAATTCGCAGATTTCAATGCAATTTTCGAGCAATACGGCGATCTTATTGCCTTTTTGCAACCCCATGGATACCAGGCTGTTGGCCAGCTTGTTGATGCGGCTATTCATTTGCGGATAGGTAAATGCCCGATTCGCATCTTTTAAAGCCACGGTATTTGGAAACTTTTTTGCGTTGATTTTTTGAATCTGACCCAGGTTCAGCCAAAACCCCATATCGGCACCTCCGTCTGCGCACAAGTTAGATTGTTTTGAATTTTAAGAATATAAATCGATCGTTCGGCCCAGCGGCTTTCGACCGGTAGAATACCTTAACCAGAAAATATTTTCGCCATTTTTAACATTTGAAACGATCAATTTAGGTTTGATTTTCTTCCAGCTGCTCGATAAAGGCCTCAACATTTGTCTGGGTCTGCTCGTCGGAAACCAGCCGCAAATCATTGAGATCGGCGTTAATGATTAAACTGGGCACGCCGGTCTGCTGTTCCAAGCGTTGCGGCATACCGTACCGGCAATTGGTATTATTGGGGCAGGTTTTGGCATCGTGATATACGATGCCGTCCACCTTGAACAATTCAAGCATGTTTTTGATGTAAGTTTCTTTTTCATCGTCAGAACGCACGATAAACAGTTCCATGTATGCTCTGGCCATACTGTTGAACGGATCATTTTCGTCCAGGGCCGAAAAGATCCAACTGTTGCAGTAGGTCGAGGCCAAAACATTGGCCTGCAGGTCCGAGAACAGTTCCGCGTGGGCGCGCAGGCGGCCCCATACCGGCATGCCGTCCCAGTAAAGTCTGAAACGCTCATCTCCGATGGCGCCTTCCTTATTTTTGATACGGTCCTCTAATTCAGCAAGTAAAATTTTATAGACATCAACCGCATTTTGCGTTCCTCTGCCCACCACTGCCGGGCCCATAAGCGTGGTGCCGTCAAAAAAGGTGAGCGGAGACGGCCTAGCGGCTGCGGTTTCAAGCACTTTTCGCCACAGTTCGGAACACGCCCTTGACAGAGAGACAACCTGTTTTAATTCATCAAGGCTAAACTGCCGGCCGGATATTTTCTGCAATGGTTCAATAAGTTCCTGCATCTGCTTGGCGATTGAAGCGACATGGGCTTCGGTTACCTTGCCGACATTTCGATGGGTATAGATACCCAGCACGGGAGCATCGAATTTTTTGCCGTACCAGGAAAACCAGTCCTGCACATCCCGGCATTGATTCGTGTTGAAAACCAGCACATCGGGTCTTGGAATGTCTTCGATTCCTTTGTAAGCCTTGCTCAGAGGGGTCACCCCCTTTAAAAAGGCGCCGATATCAGCGGTAAGATAAGAGCAGATATCCGGAGAGTAGCCTAAGGCATTGGCTTCGGGAATTAGTTCGGTGGACATACGCGTAGCGCCCAGCATGGCGGCATGAGTTTCCGGAAAGTATACCCGGAACCCCAGGGACCTGAGGATTTCCGCCGGTCCCACACTGGTGCACCAGGCGATCTTGGGCTCGCCCTTTTTTGAAGCCGCGTCCAATTCGTGATAATACTCCGCCATAAAGCGGCTGATTTCGGACGCAGTTTTTAATTTTTTTCTGACAGGTTTTTTTTCATCGGACATGACATGTCCCCACATTGTCACACTTTCCACTATCGCTGGTCACTGGCCGGAGGCGGGTGCCCGGTGAGCGATCAAACAATGAGAAGCCAGTGAGCAGAGGTAAGTTAAAATAAATTCGAATATCGAATTTCAAAACTCGAAACAAATTCGAATTTCTAATCACCCAAATCCTGAACTGCTGTTTGGAAATTTCGTATTTCGGACTTCGTATTTCTTGGTTGATTTCTATTGATTCGTTTAAATTGTTTAACCTTAAAGTGTTAATTTGAAGCTTCGATTGCGTACAGGGCAGCACCGATGGCCCCGGTTAGCTGGGGATAATCCGGCACGAGAATTTTTCTGTCAATCATTTCTTCGGTCATTTTGACCATAAACGGGTTGTGGGCGACCACACCGCCGGTCATAACAACTTTCTCCGTCAAGGCGTCCATCTCTAAAACGCGTTTTATCATCGAATAGAAGACCCCTTTGACGATGTCGGGCAGGTTCTTGCCCTGGCGGATATTTTCCAGAACCTCGGTTGCAGAAAAGACCGTGCAGAAGCTCCCCAGTTTGACCATATTTTCGGATTGACTGGCCAGCCGGTCCATCTCGTCGAGCGAAACATCCAGCCGCATGGCCATTTCTTCGAGAAAGGCACCGGTACCGGCCGCACATTTGCGATTCATTTTAAATCCGGTGCGTTTGCCGGACGGATCGAGTTTAATGATTTTGTTGTCCTGCCCGCCGATGTCAATAATGGTGGTCGCAATGGGAAAATAGTAAAAACACCCCTTGGCGTGGCACCCGATTTCCGTTTTCGTATCCCGGGCAAAGGATACGTTCTTGCGGCCGTATCCGCTTGCGACAGTGTTTTCAATGTCGCGCTTTTTTGTACCGGCCATTTTTAAAGCCAAGGTGAGGCAGGTATCGGCGGTGGCCGCAAAGTCAGTGCCAGATTTTTTGACCGCATGACCGATCAGGTTTTTAGCGCTGTCGAGAACGGCGACTTTTGTGCGTGATGCCCCAACATCGACACCCGCATAGACTGATTTCGATACCATGGTTGCTATTTTGACTCTAATCCTTTTACCAGGGCGCTCAGGGTGTGGTTGTAGGGCGTCAGGGTTCCTGTACGGGCTCCGTATTCTACAAATTTGCCGTTGATGAAATCAATTTCGGTTCGCCGGTTGGCCTCGATATCCATCAACATAGACGGTTTGTGATCGCCGGCGTTCCCCATATACTCCATTGCATGGGTATAAACATCCCACCCCAGATCAATTTCATTGGCCCGGGCAACCCGAATGCATTCTTTAACCAGGGCATCGACAATCTGAAAGACGATCGGATCGTTCATCGCGCGCGACATCGTCAGCCCGGTAACGGCACACACCGGATTCATACAGGCATTCATAACGCTCTTGCGCCAGACCATCGATATAATGTTATCGGTGTGCTCGGTTGTCAGGTCGCATTTGCTCAGGGCATCGGCAATGGCAATCGCTGAATCACGGGATTGCGAATCCAGCTCCTGAATGTAATGCGGCGGATGGTGAAAGGGGATTTTAACGTGCGCCGGTCCTGCCAGTCCGCATCCGTAATTGACAACGGCGCGCATCACTTGCGTCTTGCCCAGTATTTTTGCCAGCTCCAGTTCCGTATCAATTCCGTTTTGCCAGCTGACAACCGCCATGCCTTCTTTGTGAAAGCCTTCAATGGCCGAAGCAATCAGCGGCAGCGCATGGGCCTTGACGGTGATGAGGATCACGTCCGGGTCATAGTTGGCCAGTTCATCAACCTGGGTGCATGTCCGGGTCACTTTGTGCTGGATATTTTCTGCGCCTTCAAGAATAATTCCAGGGTCCAACGCCGGCGCCAGCAAGTCCGGGATGACATCACATAGGGTGACTTCATAGCCGCCTTTGGCCAGAAAGCAGGCGACAATGCACCCCACCGGGCCGGCCCCGACCACGGCAAATGATTGGGGATTAAAATTGGACGCATCACTCATATGTTACCTCTCCACTGTTTGAAGTGAACTAAAGTGAGAAATGCCCAAAGTGATCTAAAGTTAGGGGAAGGAAAATAATCTAATTTTAATAAAAGATAGTATGCCTTAATTTAGGCACTTTCAACTTTAGTCACTTTAGTCACTTCCAAGAACTACCACAATTTAATTTGTTTGTATGTTGTTTGTTCCAGCAAAATAGCAGATTTAAAATGAATGACTACCTTTCCTGCTTGGGGCGCTCATCGATGACGCGCACGGCTTTACCTTCGCTGCGGGCAATGCTTTTCGGATCGACCAGTTCCACAGCAACGCCAATTCCCATCATGCCTTTGATATGGCCTGCGATTTTTCCTTCGATTTCGTGTCGTCGATCTGGGCCGGCTTCATAAATTTCTTTTTTGCCTTCCACCTGAACGCTGAGAGAGTCCAGGTATCCCTTTTTGCTGACCACCATTCGATATTGCGGTTCGACTTCTTCAATTTCCAGCAGGAGTGCCTCAATTTGTGAGGGAAAGACGTTCACACCGCTGATAATGAGCATGTCGTCCGAGCGGCCGTAGATTTTATCCATCCGCATAAAGGTCCGTCCCTCGTACCCGGGCTCGCGCCACAGGCGCGTAATGTCTTTGGTGCGATACCGAATCATCGGCATGGCGCGTCGCTGCAGGGAGGTAAAAATCAACTCTCCCTTTTCACCTTCCGGCAGGGGTACCAATGTCTGCGGGTCTACAACTTCCGCCAGAAAAAAATCTTCATTGATATACAGGCCGTTTTGATCAGCGGCGTCATATGCCACACCGGGTCCACACAACTCGGTTAATCCATATGCTTCCTGGGCTTTTATGCCCATGCGTTCCTCGATCTCCTGGCGCATGCCCTCTGTCCAGGGTTCGGCACCGAACACGCCGACCCGCAAGGGGAGTTTCCTTATATCAACATTCATTTCTTCGGCGCGTTCGGCAATCGTCAGCGCGTATGACGGAGTGCTGAACAGAACATCCGACTTAAAATCCTGCATGATGGTAATCTGCCGTTCGGTCATTCCGGCGCCGGTCGGCACCAATGTGCAGCCGATGGCCGTGGCTCCCTGATGAAAACCGAGGCCACCGGTAAAAAGACCGTGACCATAGGCGTTTTGGACCACATCTTCCTTGCGGATGCCGGCCGCCCAGAGGTTGCGGGCCATACACTCGATCCATTGTTCCAAATCCTCGGCGGTGTATGGCCCGGTAATCGGTTTGCCGGTTGTGCCCGAAGACGCATGGATCCTGACGACCTCTTCTAAAGGCACGGCGCACATGCCGAAGGGATAATTGTCTCTGAGATCATTTTTGACGGTAAACGGGAGTTTGGCGATGTCTTCCAGACCTTTGAGGTCGCCGGCTTTGATACCCATTTCTTTGAATTTCTTTTTATAGAACGGAACCTTCTCAGATACCCAGGCCACGGTTTCTTTCAGTTTCTCCAACTGAAACTTTTTGAGTTCTTCCACCGGCATGCATTCAAATTTATCGTTCCAGGGCATGGTCTTCCTCCTTTTTGAGTAACGAATTGAGTATGACGGCTGCAAATCGAAATTTTATTTTAAAGGCCGATTGGCCTCAGAATCCCGGATGTAATCCGTCGCCAAAGCATCATCGCCATAAAATTATGCGGCCTTGGCGGCGGCTTCAAAGCCCAGTTCAAAGGCCTTGATATTGATATCGACAAAGGCCTTTTTAGTGGATGTCCGAATGGCTTTTTTGACGTCGTCAGCCGATACCGGCATAATTCCGGTTTGAATCAACGAGCCCAGTAACACCATATTCAAAGACATGATATTGCCGGCCTGCTTGGCCAGTGTCTGGGCATCGAAAGCGATCAGCCTGGCGGTTTTGTTGCGGATCAGCTCCTGAAGCTCCTGTAAATCCGGGTAAGTTCCTTTGCCGATGGCCACCGTAAACGGCGGCAGCGGTGCCGTATTCGTGATCACCACGGTATCGGCATTGCATTTGTTTAACGCCCGCAATGTTTCTGAAGGCTCGAAGCCCAGCAGCACGTCCGCCTCAGCATCTGAAATAATCGTGCTGTCGGCATCGCCAAAAACCACTGCGGATTCAACCACGCCGCCTCTCTGGGCCATTCCATGGATTTCACTCATGCGCACGGGGATATCGGCCAGCAGGGCCGCCTCGCCCAGCACTTTGGAGGCCAGCAGGTTTCCCTGTCCGCCAACGGCTACGATGATCAGTCTTTTTGTTTGCATAAAATTGTCCCTGATTTTTAGTTAGTCGAATTAAAATTCGTGGTCGTTTTCTTCTTAATTTTAGATTTCACTCCAGTGTTATTCTTTAGACTCCATTACTCCACGACTCCAATACGCCAGCTTTCATGATGACACTAGTCATCATGATGTTTTGCTCTTTTCTTTAGAGCGGACCGGCACAATCGCTTTTTCGGGGCAAATCTGGGCGCACACAGCGCAGCCCGTGCAGAGATCCGCGTTGATGTAAACCTTTTCGCCTTCGGTGTAGAAAGCCGGACAGGCAAGCTCATTCACACAATCTCTGTGGTTTTTACATTTTTCGCTGATATAAAAAGGCTTGCCTCTGAGTTTTTTAAGACTCTGGGCATAAAGGGTACAGGCTTCTTTGGAAATGATTACGGATACGCCCTTAAAATCGATGGCTTCCTTTAAGGCCTCGATACTCTTGTTCACCCGATAGGGCTTGATCACCACCACATGCGGCACGCCGATGGCCCGAACCACTTTTTCAATCGATACCCGACCATAGCCGGTCAGGTTAAAATCTCCCATATCAACGCCCGGATTGGGTTGATGACCGGTCATCGCTGTGGTGCTGTTGTCCAGAATGACCAGG
>JBFFCW010000185.1:0-7539 GCA_041559695.1 Desulfobacterales bacterium | reverse complement strand
TTCCAGGGTGTTGGCCACTTCCACTTTCGGCATGCGCCGGATATTTTCAAAGGTCAAGGTCAGGCGGTGTTTTACCAGACCTTCAATGCTCAGCTTCCACGATGAAAGCTTGATCGGCCTTTGCATCATCTGGCCCTGATTGCGCTTGAAGAACACCGCATTGTCGGTGGTCCAGGTGCGAAGCGATTCGATCGGCGTTTCGGCATTGAGGGGGTTTTCCGTCATGACACGCATTTTTTTCTTCATAGCGTCACCTTCCAAATTATTCCATGGTAGAGAACCACTCCGATCAATAGTCTAAGTGATAAGGGAAAGTCAATCACGTTTAGCCATATTCAAAGGGGGTAACGTGAACCCTAAACTTTCGAATACTGTATTTGGTGAAAAGCTTTCTGAAACAACTCAATTGTATTGAATTTTCACACCAGATGTGCGATTCACATTCGAATTTGTTTCTTGAGAATTTCAGCTAAACAGGTCTTCAAAACCCGAAATATTGAAAGCAGGCAGATGATGCCGGAATTCTGGAATCCATTTAGCGTGTCGAAGAGATGATCGCCAAATTGAAAGAAACATAAATTGATGAAACGACATTTTAATGCTTATTCGGTCATTACTTTCGGTAAAAACGCCCATTGTAAAATATTGTCAGCGATGGTGAATTGGATCAACACACGAGCATGGAAATTGATTTGCTGACAGCAATATCGGAGATAAATATGAAAACAATTGTCTGTTTATGTTGCTCAATTACCCTCGTGTTGATGAGCGCAACCGCACATCCGGATTCGGCTGAGCTTAAAGTCGTCGATTCGGTGGATCTCAGTCGCTATCTGGGCAAATGGTATGAAATCGCCAGCTATCCCGCCTGGTTTCAGAGGGGCTGCACGGCATCAACGGCAGAATACGCCCTGCTCACCGATGGTAAAATTCGTATTATTAACCGTTGCCATAAAGGTCGTCCGGATGGCCCGTTAAAAGAGTCTGTGGGCAAAGCCGAGGTTAGCGACGAGCAAACAAATGCCAAGCTGAAAGTCTGGTTTTTCTGGCCCTTCAAAGGGAACTATTGGATCATCGATCTCGATGATGATTACCGGTGGGCCGTGGTCGGTGAACCGAAACGCAAATACCTTTGGATCCTCAACCGCACGCCGACGATGGACCAGACACTTTACCAAAATATATTATCACGCCTGCCTTCAAAAGGGTATGATCCTTCCAAGCTCAACCGAACACTTCAAAAAACAACATCGGGGATTGATTGAGTCCTGTTTTATGAGCAGCGATTTTGAATCTTTGCAATTCGACTGCACCGGCGCCGTATTATTTGATTCGAAAATCGCCAGGCGAAAATTACCGGTCAAAACCGCTCAGATGTGGGCCGGCAAGCTTTTTCGGCTGACTACCTGCTAACAATGAATACATACTCATTTCATTTTAATCCACAACAGTCTGTTATTTTATCAATCGATTATTTGGTTTTTCATTTAGTATTTTGTAATTACTATAAAAAATTATCAACATGTCCTTAAATTTTTTTCTTGACACCGGGCGTCAGGTTTTGATAAAAAATGAATGAGTATTCATTCATTTTGATTTTCTGAAAGGATCACCCCGTGAGAACAGCCACCAACCGAATTGAAAAAAATCATAAATATAATCAGATTCTCGAAGCGGCGATAAAGGTATTTGCTCGACAGGGATTTCATCAGTCGACCGTTGCCCAGATTGCCAAAGAGGCCGGAGTGGCCGATGGTACCATCTATCTGTATTTTAAAAACAAAGACGATATTCTGGTCCAGTTTTTCAACTATAAAACGAAACAGGTGTTTGATTCTTTTCGCACGGAAGTGGCCCGTGCGGATTCCAGTCTGGATAAACTGCGATATCTCATTCACCGGCATTTGGAGGAATTCCAGCGGAACCGGGAAATGGCTGTGGTCTACCAGGTTGAAACCCATCAAAACAGCCGTCTGGCGGAAGCGCAGATTAAAGAAATGTCCAAAATGTATCGGGATCTCATTTCCGAGATCGTCGAGCAGGGCCAGCAGGAAAATACGATTCGCAAGGATCTCTACGTGGGATTGGTCAAACGCTTTATCATCGGCGCGGTGGATGAAGTCATCAACACCTGGCTGCACTCAAATGGGGAATATGATCTGGTTTCGATGGCCGATCCACTGGTCGAGTTGTTTATAAATGGTATCGGACATAGTGACCCCCCGACACCTTAAATTTAACCGGGGTAAAATTTTGCCGGTAATTTTTATCTAAACAAGGAGATAATCAAAAATGGCACAATTTATTGCAGATCGTAAAGATGTCGATTTTGTTCTGCATGAGCAGCTAAACGTTGCGGACCTGAGCAAACATGAGAAGTATGCAGAATTTAACAAAAAAACCATCGATCTGGTCATATCCGAGGCCCGCAATCTGGCGGTCAAAGAGCTTTTGCCGGCTCAGATCGACGGTGACCGCGAGGGCACCCGCTTTGAAAGCGGCAACGTGACGGTTCCGGAATCATTTCACAAGGCCTGGGATCTTTTTAAAGAAGGTGAATGGGTTGCCCTCTCCGATCACCCGGACTGGGGCGGGCAGGGCATGCCGGCCACCCTTTCTCTGGCCGCCAACGACTATTTCATCGGTGCCAATTTTGCCTTTATGATGTATCCCGGCTTGACCCATGGGGCCGGCAGACTGGTGCGAACATTTGGCACCCAGAAGCAAAAAGACCTGTTCTTAAAAAAGATGTTCACCGGGGAATGGACCGGTACGATGCTGTTGACCGAGCCCGAAGCCGGTTCCGATGTGGGCGCACTGACGACTTCGGCAGTTAAAAATGACGACGGCACCTATTCGATTACCGGCAATAAAATTTTTATATCATCGGGTGAACACGATATGGCGGAAAATATCATCCATCCAGTGCTGGCCCGCATTGAAGGGGCGCCGGAAGGCACCAAGGGGATCTCGCTGTTTCTGGTGCCGAAAATTTGGGTGAACGACGACGGCAGCCTGGGTGAGCCCAATGATGTGGTCTGTACCGGTATCGAGGAAAAAATGGGCATTCACGGCAATGCGACTGCCTCCTTATCCCTCGGCAGCAAAGGCAATTGTCGCGGAACCCTGCTGGGTGAGGAAAATAAGGGCATGCGGGCCATGTTCCAGATGATGAACGAGGCGCGGCTGCTCGTGGGGCTCCAGGGCCTGGCGTGTGCCAGCTCCGCCTATATCTATGCCGTCAACTATGCGCGCGAGCGGGTGCAGGGCCGGCATCTTTTAAAAGCGCAGGAAGACGATGCCCCCTCGGTTTCCATCATCGAACATCCCGATATCCGACGAATGCTGCTGATCATGAAGGCCTATGTCGAAGGCATGCGCAGCCTCATATACTACATCGGAAACTGCGAGGACCACCTTCGGACCTGTGACAAAGAAGAGGATAAGGCCAGGCATCAGGGTCTAATCGATCTGTTGATCCCCATCGCCAAAGGTTACGTGACGGATAAGGCCTTTGAAGTTTGCAGCCTGGGCGTCCAGGTTTACGGCGGCTACGGCTACATCAAGGAGTATCCCATGGAACAGCTGCTGCGCGACTGCCGCATTACCCAGATCTACGAGGGAACCAATGGCATTCAGGCCATGGATCTGCTGGCCCGCAAGCTCGGTATGAATCAGGGCAAACCGGTTATGGATCTATTGGGCGAGATCCAGCAGACATTGGCTGCCGCCAGGAAAATTTCAAACCTGACAGAAACCGCCGCTAAAACAGAAGCCGCTGTCAACAAGCTGGGCGAAGTGATGTTGCACATCGGTCAGGCGGCGATGTCAGAAGACAGCCGCATGAACGCCTTTGCCCACGCTTATCCGTTTATGGAGGTCTCCGGAGATGTGGTTTTTGCCTGGCTGCTGTTGTGGCGGGCGACCCTGGCGGCTCAAAATCTGGAAAACGGCGCCAAGAAAAAAGACCTGGCCTTTTACGAAGGCCAGATAAAAAGCGCCGAATTTTTCGCCAATTCGATTTTGCCGGTCAGCCTCGGCAAAATGGAGGCGATTCTGGCCGGCGACAATACAGTCGTTGATATTTCAGCAGATGCCTTTGGCGCCAAGTAGTCACCATTTGAAGTGTCAGGTTTCGGGTGTCAGATGTCAGTCTTTGCCCCAGAATGCCAACCGTCAGTATCAGAACCCAGCGGCTCGAATCGATATCAGAGAGATTTCGTGTTTCGGCATGACAAATAGTCCCCTGACACCTGAACACTGACACCTGAAACCTATTTGGGGCTATTGCCTGATGGTAATATTTTTGATATGCATGCTCCCTTGGTTTAGACGTGACCATCTCCTATGATTAACAATTCAGCAGTTAAGGATCAATTAAGGTACGAGAAGGGGAAAAAACCAAAATCATGGAATCCGCTTTGACTTCTCCGGCCGCTGCCTCGTTATTCGGTATTCCGACAGCCGTTTTTGCCATCCTGATACCGATTGTCGGTACGGCCCTGTTTGCCGGCATTATCATCCGCAGGATGACACCCCTTTTCAAAGCCGCCCCCGACGATCGTTTTTGCTGCATCGGGCAGCGGATCGGTCTGATTCTGAAAATCTGGCTGGCCCAGTGGCGTCAGCCCCGCTATATGCTGGCCGGAATTTTACATATTCTCATTTTTGCGGGCTTCATTATCCTGGGCGCGCGCTCAACCCAGCTGGTCATACTGGGCTTTTCCGAAAATTTTGTTTTGCCCGGATTCAGCGGCATTTTCGGACAGATTTACAGCGTGTTAAAAGATTACGCCGCCACCTGGGTTTTAATCGCCTGTGCGATCGCCGCCGTCCGCAGAGGAATTTTTAAGCCCGCGCGCTATGCGGTGCCGTCCCGTTACGGAAAAGATCATACCGCTGAAGCCGTATTTGTCCTCGGCCTGATATCGACCCTGATGATCTCGGAAAGTTTGTTTGAAGCCAGTTGGGTCGCAGCTCAGGCCCAAAAGGGCCTGCATGCCGAGCTTCCGGCCCCGCTCAGCCTTGCCTGGTTTTTCAGCCATATGCTGAGCGGTTCCTCGCCGGCGGCCTTGCAGAATACGCATCTGATCACCTATTTCATCCATGATCTGACTTTTTTCTTTTTTCTGTGCTTTCTGCCGCTGGGCAAGCACTTCCATGTGATTACCTCCATTTTCAACGTATTTTTCATGCGGGTTGAAAAGGGCAATGTCAAGCCTGTGCGCTACGGCGTTTCAGATGAGCAACTCGATGACCTGGATTCTTTTGGCGTCAAGGTTTTTGAGGATTTTACCTGGAAGCATATCCTCGATTTCTATACCTGCGCGGATTGCGGCCGCTGTTCCGACCGCTGCCCGGCCAATGCGGTCGGGCGGCCGCTGTCGCCGCGATTTATATCTATCAAAGGCCGCGATTATGCCTTTAAGCATTATCCTTTGATCGGCGGCAGCGGCGCAGAGGCCAAACCATTGATCGGCGATATTTATGATGAGGATGAAATCTGGTCATGCACCACCTGCGGGGCCTGCGAACAGGAATGCCCCCTGGGCATTGAATACATCGATAAGATGGTGGACTTGAGGCGTGGCATGGTCGATGAAGGGCTGGTGCCCCAATCGCTGCAAAAGCCCCTGGGTTCACTTGAAAAACGCGGCAATCCCTGGGGCAAGATGGAGAGAAAGCGCGCAGATTGGAGCAAGGAACTTCCGGAAGATCGCAGCGCTAAAATTCTGGAAAAGGGTGCTTCAGCCGATGTCCTTTATTTCGTCGACAGCATTTCTTCATTTGATGACCGCATGCAGGAAATTGCACGCTGTACCGCCAACATTCTGAATGCGGCAGAAATTGATTTCGGCATTCTCGGTAAAGCTGAAAAAGACAGCGGCCATGAAGCCAGGCGCTTCGGCGAAGAGATGCTGTTTCAGGATTTAAGGGATCAAAATACGGATGCGATCCTGAATTCGGGCGCGCAGCGCATTGTGACCGCCGATCCGCATGCCTTCAATGCTTTAAAAAAGGACTATACCGATCTTCCGCCGGTGGAGCATATCAGCCAGACAATTTTGCGCAGTGTCAAATCCGGCAAAATTCAACTCAAAGCGGTTGAAGATGCTTCAAAAATTTATGTCTATCACGATGCCTGCTACCTGGGCCGGCACAACAATGTCTACGATGATCCCCGCCGGGCCATCGATTCGATTCCGGAAATCAAGCGGGTTGAAATGACTGAAGACTGCCGGGACCGGTCCTTTTGCTGCGGCGGCGGCGGGCTGATGCTTTTTTATGAACCTGAGGAAGACCAGCGCATGGGCGTGCTGCGCGTGGAGATGGCTAAAAAAGCCGGAGCCGATGTGATTGTAACCGCTTGCCCGTTCTGTCTGGTCAACCTTGAAGATGCCATCAAAGTCAGCGGTCTGGAAGGGCAGATGGAAGCATTGGATCTGACCGAGCTTATTTCAAGGCACCTGCTTTCCAGTTAGATTTTGTTGTTGGGTAGTTTTATAGAAACTTTAAAATCGAAATCGTGATATCGAAATCCGAAACATATACGAATGACCAAAATTAAAAATTCAAAACAATATGATCTGAACGATCGAACTTTTGAATTTGCGAGAAGCGTCAGCGCATTTGTAAATTCGAATTTAGGATTTTCTACAAAGAGCTCAAATCTATCATTTATCGATAAGTATTAACGACATCGGGAGGCAAAAATGGAAATTCTGGTTTGTGTTAAACGGGTCCCGGACACCGCTGAAAATGAAATCGAGGTCAACGGCGACGGCTCCGATATCGAGCGCGATGATCTGGTTTACTCGGTAAACGAGTGGGACAATTATGCGGTTGAAGAGGCCATTCAGCTTGTCGACAAAGCAGGTGGTGCGGTTACGGTGGTTTCCCTGGGTGACGAAGAATCTGAAGAGGTCGTCAGAAGAGAAATGGCCATGGGAGCCAACAACGGAATTCTGCTAACGGATGATGCCTTTGAAGGATCAGACGGAAAAGGCATCGCCGCAGTTTTGAAGGCGGTGGTCGAAAAAGGGAATTATGACCTGATCTTGACCGGTGCGCAGGCGGATGATGGTGCCGGTCAGATCGGCGGCATGCTGGCCGCCATGCTGGACGTGCCTTATGCATCGGTGGTAAACTCCGTCGAGGTTTTAAGCGACAGCCAGCTTAAAGTCGGCCGGGAAATCGAGGGCGGCAATCAGGAAATGAACGAGATTGCACTTCCCTGTGTGCTTTCAATCCAGACCGGTATCAACGAGCCCCGCTATGTCGGCATTCGCGGCATCCGCAAAGTCGCTTCGGTGGACATACCGGTATGGGGAGCCTCTGATCTTGGCATTGATGCAGCAAATGTGGGTGAATCCGGCGCCAAAGTTAAACGGATCGATTATTTTGTTCCGGAGATGGGCGCAGGCGCTGAAATTCTTGAAGGCAGCAGTGAGGAGATTGCCGAAAAACTGATTGACCTATTAAAAGCCAAAGGAGGAATCAAATAATGGCCGCACAGGTTTTCGCATATATTGAACATAA
>JBFFCW010000184.1:0-7545 GCA_041559695.1 Desulfobacterales bacterium | reverse complement strand
CCTTTACGGATTTTTCAAAAGATGGGGAATACCGTTAGCGGTTCTATTGAGCACTCTGTTATTTGTACTGCCCCACGCGCCCTCTTCCGGACCGGCCATCCCGGTCACCCAGCTTATCGGCGGGATCCTGTTCGCGGTTTCATATGAAATTGAGAAAAATCTTCTGGTCCCGATCACGGTTCATTCCCTGGGCAACCTGGCCATCTTTACCCTCGCCCAATTGATCTGAAAACAATAAATCTATAAATAATCACCAACAGATAATTGAAAAATACCCGAGACCCTTATCGGACCTGGCTGAGCATATTTTTAATCTCTAAATTTTGACAGTTAAACAAAAATATTTTTTTAATTATATGGAATAACTATAAAAATATTTAATGCTAGGACCATGATGCCAGATACGTAAAAAAAGCGACATAGTAGGCATCGAATCGTAATTTTTGTTCAGCATTTCAGGGATTCCAAGTTTGTCATTCCCGCGAAGCAGACGGTGTCGTAATCTTCAAGCGAGGAAAATGAGCTCTTTTGTCATTCCGGGCTTGACCCGGAATCCAGTTCTTTTTCAAAGTGTTACCGTGCTGGATGCCGGATCAGGTCCGGCATGACAGTCAGAAATCGAATGCGTTTTTGGATTGCGACACAGTCTGCAAGGCGGGAATCCAGAAATGTTTTGCTTATGTTTGGCCCACCGCCTGCGCGAGGACGATGCCTGGATGCCCGCTGAAGGCTGTGCCTGCAAAGACGGAGCAGGCATACAAAAAAACTTCTCCGAACGCTCAAGTAATTGAATATTTAACCGATATAATAAAAAAAGCCATCTTTCGCCTTTATCGGTTGAATATCTAATTTCAAAGATAGTTTTTCAGAAACCACAGGAGATGTAAAAACCATGAACAAAATTGTTAAAATTTTCAGCATCCTGGCATTGGTTATCTTAATATGCCCGGCTTTGGGCCAGGCGGATATCGTTTATATCAAAAACGGCGACAAGCTTTTCGGAACGATTCAGAGCCCCTCTTTCACCGTTAAAGCTCCCTATGGCAAGATCAGCATAAAAAATGAATCATTAAGAAGCCTTGACTATAAAGATGGATCCGTTGGTCGCTGGACGATTGCAACCATCAACAATGATCGATTCAGCGGCAACCTGTTGAACGATAGCATTGAATTTATTGAGGAAAACGGTAAAAAGAGAACGCTGAACAGGGAACAGATCCAACGAATTAAAAGGGAAATCAGCGGACCGAGTTATTCAATAACGACCACAATCTTTAGCATGAAGAACAACGACCGGTTTTCAGGCAAATTTTTGGACACTGCGCTTGAGATCCGGGCCAATCATACCACCCGATCGATTCAACCCGGGGAAATCAATCGAATAGAATTTGCTCAAGGCAATCGGGGATACACATCGATTCTGCTTGAAAACGGTGATCTTATCAGCGGGACTTTAAAACTGAATGAAATTCGCCTGGACCCGGATGCGGTCGGTGAGTTTACGGTGGCCAAATCCAATTTAAAAAGTATCCAGTTTAATGCCCCGAAAATGGTTTTAAATAGATTCGGCAATACCCGTCGAGTGGAAAAAGACAGTGATGGTGATGGTATCCCTGATTTTGCGGATATCTGCATGGATACGCCCAGGGGAGTTGCTGTCGGTCAGGATGGATGTCGAGAAAAAACAATGATTGCGAAATCAGTAAATAATCACCATACTTTTCAAAAAGACCTGGCTGGTGATTTTGAAATGATGTTGTTTGATTTCGACCGGTTTGAGCTTAGGCATCAGTATCATGCTGTTTTGGATGAAATTGCGCTCATGCTGTCGCGAAATCCGGATACGACTATTGAATTAAAGGGCCACACCGACAACGTCGGTACTCCTGAATATAATCAGATCCTGTCCGAAAAACGCGCCGAAACCGTTAAAAATTATTTAGTGCAAAAGGGAGTTGAAAAAGACAGATTATTTCCGATGGGATTCGGTTATACGATCAATCAGGCCTCGAACGAATCGGAAACCGGCCGGGCGCTGAATCGCAGAGTTGAAATGTCAATACTATCCGATCAAAAAATGTTGGCCCACCGGAGATGATCTTTCATCAGAAGTCGTGCGTCTCAGAAATATCACGTAAAACAGGATTAAGCACGGGGGACGTCATTCCCGCGAAAGCGGGAATCCAGGCGTCTTTGAACTGGACTCCCGCTTTCGCGGGAGTGACGTCTTGCATTTTATTTGGCGGAAAAAATGTTAGATTGATTTGCTGCTCCTTACCATCCCGACCAACTGCAATGCCCGTTTCAAATAAAGCTGCCAGGTTTTGAAATCCGGCTTCGCGCAAAAAATTTGCCTTAAAACCGGTGGCCGCGGAAACAGCGTTTCAAAAACAAAAGACACCCGGGTCATTAAATTTTTTCCTGAGGTGAACAACAACAGAGGAGCCCAATCCGGCAGGGGGCGCCCGTTCAATCGCTTCTGCAAAATCACCCGCTCCAGCCACGTCAGGCTGCGGCCCGCAACCATCGCCTGAATATCAGCCGGCAATTTCAGATTAAACAGATGACGCATCAGGTAAAGCATATCGTAAACAATGCTCACCTGCCCCCATTCCCCGGCGCGATCGAGAAGCGCTTTCCAATTGGAAGTTTGCCATCCCGTGATCAGATGTCTGATGTCCACCAGCCAGACCAATCTGCCGGCACAGTGCTTGAAAGCATGCAGGCTAAGATACAGCACCTGATCAAGGACATCCAGATAACCTGCGGGCTCGCCATCGAAATTTAAAATTTCAATGTTTTCATAAAGATCGTGCTGGCTTTTAGCGAGGAGATGCCTGCGGCTCCTGATTCGATCGGCCCACAGGATATGGGAGTTGATATCAACGATGGTCCTGCCCTTTTTGAAGGTATTCGGATACAGCCGATCCCGCTGATAGCCCAATTGCGTCATGAGGGTGTCAAAAACACCTCGCTTTTCAGGCAGTACCCACAGATCGATGTCGGTCAACGGTCGCAGTCCGCTATCTTTGTAAATCTTCTCCAGCAGGGCGACACCCTGCAGCACCACCACCTGGACCTCTTTCTCATTTGAACGGCGCAATATTTCCTTGAGATCGTGAACGATTTGGAGGTTACACTGAACGGTGCGGTAATAACAAGATTGCAGCTGCTGCAGCTGCATATGGCCTAAAAACCCGAGGATGCCGGTTTTTTTGAGGCTTTTATACAGCAGCCCCGTCATACCTTCCTTTTTTGCCAGCCGGATCAGACGATCCTGATCAAATTCCCCTTCCAGCAGTTTGCGCAGAGACATTTGCCGGTCTTTGTCGGGATTAACAGTGCCGGCTGCCAGCAGTATTTGATATTCAATGAATGACATAAAAATGCTTTTGCTTTTTAACCGCAGACATACGCAGACAAATAGCCGCCCACCCCTTCCCGCTTCCTGGCACCAGATACCCGAAACCTGAAACCTTACTTTAAATTCTATGCGCTTTGAGATAATGCCTGGTGCGCTGAGCCTTGTGCCTTGAGAAAATCGATGATACTGGCGTCCGGCTTGAACGAAAGCGCCTGGCACGGCACCGCCTCGGTCAGATCACTGAGAAACGCCATGGCAAACGCTACACCATCACTGTCCCAAAACGGGGGAAATGACGCTTTTAAAAACTCGACAACAGCATCAGCCCGGTTCAGCGGCCGGACGGCATTGTCGTGATCGTGCTGCAAAAAAAAGATGTGATCCAATTTGACGCTGCACGGCGATACGAAGCTGGCCTCCCCGTGCCAGGGAGTGCCGTACATCCGGTATTCACCTTCCTTTTCCCGCAAAATAATGCGATCATCACTAAAAATCGCTGCCCCGTTTTGCTGATGCCATAAATTCGACAGGGTGCTTTTGCCGGCCCCGGATTCACCGACAAACAGCATCCCCCGACCATGATCATCGATTCCGGAAGCATGCATGATCATACCCCCCTGCCGTGCCAGGTAATGTATCAGCAGCAGTTCTAATGTCGGCCCGTAAAAGGGGTCCACAAACTCCCCGTCGGCATCCGGAAAGAAAAGATTTGCCGTACGGAGGTCGGAGTCAAATGACAATATCCGTTTTTGATCGCTTAACCGGTCGAAAATTTTAAAGGCTGTCGTGTCTCCCTGCCGATGCAGGGTCCAGATCGGCGAACTGTCAAACACCTGCGCCGCGTTGGAAATATCGGGGTTGCCCCGGCGCATGCGCAGGTGAATGTCCGCGCTGCGATCGCAGACAAAAGGACGATAGGCAGCACAAATGCCCCATTCGTCGAGCCCGTCCCGGCTTTCGATTGCGATGCATACGCCCGCTATTTCAATGTTGACGCGTTTAACCATCTGGTGCCTGCAGAGAATACGGTTTGACGGTTGTTTAAGATCCGGGGGCATCGCAGGGTGTCCCGGCGTTGCAACCCGCCCCCGCCCCTACTCCGGGTCCAGCTTTACCGCTGGTTTTGCAAAAGCCCAGCACGGCACATTTGGCATCCAGCTTTATTTTGATGAGTTTGGGTTTTTCGTAGCGTTGCTTTTGTTTCGGTTGCATGAATAAGCCTCCTTAGCGATTTGTCTGATGCGCTGTTTCAAAAATAGCATCGATTTTTTCTAATTGACCGACAAATTCTGTGAGATCCTGCTGGGCATCCGGGTCGGATACCTCAAACTCACCGGTCATCAGGTCTTTGATATCGTTTAAGGTTTTTTCGCCGTCAAGATGCTGCCACACAAAAGCCGCCACCGGATTCAAATTGTAAATTGAGCCCAGGTCGCCGACGTTATCTTTGATGGGAACCAGGAGGGTTTCATCATCTATTTGACGAAAGACAAAATTTTGATTCTTTTGATACACCCGATCAAGTGTCTGCATAGTCGTTATCCCGTTGTCAGATTCTTATAAGTTGTTGTATCTATTTAACATACCAAAAATACGCCCAGCGGTGGGCAACTGATAGGCAAAAACAGTGTTTTCAAAGTTTGCAAACTGTGTGCCATTTTCTTGGGTTCAGGGTTCAAAGGACAATTCGGTTTCAGTGTTCAGGTGTCAGGTGTCAGAATTGCGCGATGCTGACACGAGTCACTCAATCTATTTTTTGCTGACACCCGAAACCTGACACCTGACTTTTTTTGATCTCAGTCCTCAGCACTCAGCCCTCAGTCCTTTTATTACTGACACCTGACACCCGACACCTGACACCTATTAAGATAGTTAAGACCACCATTAATATGAAAGCCGCCCAGCCTGCTTTAGCCGGCAATGTATCTTTCACGGTGGTAATAAAACATCCCGCAGCGCCGCCACCGCCGCTGCCACCACCGGAAGCCATTGAGGCGGGCTTGACCGCCAGGCTCTGCACGCTTTCGGTGCCGCCGCTGTCAACTGCGGTGACCGCGTAATATCCGCCCGAGTCCGCACCGCCGCCTTCGGCAATGCCCACCCCGGTTTCGTTGTCATAAAAGACGGTGTCGGTAACCAGGGCGGTGTTGATCTTGCTAAAAGGCCCGGCAGCGCTGGCCGCACGATAGATGTTGTAACCGGCCACAGCGTTGCCGTTGGCATCAAGGGCCGCATTCCAGGATATGCGTTTGCCCTTTTCCTCGCGGCGTGCCTTAACCCCGGTGACTCTGCGCGGCAGCGGCACCTTAAGGGCTGTGGCCGGATCGCCAAAGAGCAAAAAGGTTTTCGATATCTGCTCATATTCTGTTGAGCCGTTGGCCAAAAGCGTTTGTTTGGCCGCTGCAATCGCCGGGCCCAGCGTGCGCACATCTTCGGTAAAGATGTGCTCAAACAGCGCGCTGTTTAACACCTGCTGGCCTTCGGTGGTGGTCATGCCCGTGGGCATCAGCGCTGCGACCGCCCCGGAGCTTGAGCGCAGCAATGATTCTGCCAGCGAGGCAAAACCCCAGGGCTCGGGATAGCTGAACACACCGGTCTCACAGCTCATGGACACAAAAAACGGCAGCTCGGTGGTGTTGGTCAACCCGGTCAGATCCCCGGCATCTAAAATGTGCTCATCGGCCCAGATCTGGGTGGCCCCGTGACCCGAATAATTGACCATTAGCGCCCCTTCGGTGTTTAAGGTGTCGACGATAAAATCATTTAAAAAGGCCGCAGATGCATAGTGGATGCCCAGATAGCCCGGCTGCGGGTTCATAAAGGCCGGTAAAAGGGTAGCGGCCGCATCGTTCATGGCCGCAAAATCGGCCTCATACAGATAATCTTCGCCGGGCCGCTGGTTGTCTGCGATCAAAAGGATGTTTTTCTCCCAGGCATTGGCATCAGCAAATTTGGTGTTGGGCGTGGTCTCATAGGCGATGATCTTGGCCGCCATAACCGCCGCATCGGCCGCATCGGCTGCGGGCAGACGCCCGATGTACATGTCGGGGACGGCGTCATCTCCGGATATGGTGACAAACCACTCGTCGGTGACCGTTTCCCCCTTGTAGTCGACAAAGATCAGATAAGCGGGCAGATAGGCCGTAGAATCGCCTTCCAACCAGTGGTCTTTGGGATCATAGGTGCTGTCACCCACCAACAGCACGTACTGCGGGGCGGGCGCTTTCCAGTTGCCGTAGGCATAGGATAAAAAGTCTTTTAATGCCTGCGGGCTTTTAATCCCGTAACTAAATTCATCATAGATGTCTTCAATGTCCACCACCGCTACTCGAAGACCCTGAGCTTGTCGAAGGGCAGTTAGATCATCCAACCATTGGTAAGCATCCCCGTTGATATCCCAGCCGATATCGCGGTGGGTAATTAAAATGTAGTCGGCGCCGTTGGCTGTATCAAAAAGGGACGATGCGCTGTCTTCAGTCAGGGCGTCAGGGGCATAAACAGCCGCTGAGGAGGCCACATAATAGGTGTCGCCGCCGCTGGCGGGCTCAAAGTCGATGCTGTATTTGCCCCCTGCGTCGGGGCCCGTTACGGTATAATCGACGATGCGCATCACATCGGTGGCATCTGTGATGTCATAGGCAAAAACGCTGTCGGTTAAAAAGCCTTCGATCACATAGCGGCTGCCGTTGTCGGGTTCAAAGGTTAAGCTGTCATCGGTGCCGGCCGCATAATCACGGCGGTAGGTGACTTCAAAATAGTCTACGGCAATCGAGTCGTTGCCGTCGGCGCTCAAACACTGCAACGTGACCGTGTTATCGCCGGCAAACAGCGGCACATTATCCAGAGTGGCGTTATAGTAGGCAATGCCGCTCCAGTAAAAGGTGTCAGCAACCCCGTTTATCACCACTTCAACCACGTGGTCGGTGGCGGTTTGACCCACCATTGATATCGTCAAGGTTCCGTTGCTTAGCGGCTCAGGCACTGCGATGGTAAAGGCCTTGGGCTGACCGCCGCCGGCGTGTTCATCACCCTGCACAAAGGTGCCAAAAAACCAGCGCTCGATACTGTCGGCCCCGGGAGCCTTTAACCAATAGATGGTGTCTTGTTCATGGTGGACGGTATCGATAAAATCAAGGCCCAGATCCCCTGTGGCCGGTCCGCCGTCATCAACTGCCATGCGT
>JBFFCW010000183.1:0-7547 GCA_041559695.1 Desulfobacterales bacterium | reverse complement strand
TCCCGCTGTAATCCTGATGGATTGCGAAACTCGAGTTGATACCGCTGCCATCCAGAAAATTGCTTCTGACCGTACGCCCCGATCCTTTGGGTGCGACCAGAACCACATCCACGTTTTCCGGTGGAATCACATTGGTTTGATCGTGAAACACGATTGAAAATCCATGCGAAAAATAAAGCGTGTTTCCTTCGGCCAGACATTCTTTTAGCTGCGGCCACACAGCCATCTGGCCGGCATCCGAAAGCAGGTACTGGATGATGGTCGCCCGTCGGGCGGCTTCCGCGACCGGAAAAAGCGTTTTGCCAGGCACAAAGCCGTCGGCAACTGCTCGGTCCCAGGAGGCACTGTTTTCGCGCTGACCGATGATAACGTTGATACCGTTGTCTCTCATATTCAACGCTTGGCCCGGTCCCTGGACCCCGTAACCCAGAACCGCCACAATTTCGTCTTTGAGAATCTCTCTGGCTTTTTGCAGGGGAAATTCATCATCCGTAATCACTTCTTCCATCACACCGCCGAAATTGAACTGTGCCATTTTCTACCTCTCAGTTATTTATTTTTGGTTTAGATGTGCCGTAATCAGCTAAAAAGTAAGCCTCCGGCAGAATAGGGCACAACCACTGCTTACTGCTTATCGCATGCCGGCCACTTTTTACTTGGGTTCACGATAAAGCGCCAGCGTTCCGCTGCGGGCAATTTTTTTTATTCCCATGGGTTTGAGTAAATTGATCAGCGCGGCCAGTTTTCCTTCGTCTCCGGTTACCTCGATAATATAATGCTCGCTGCCGACGTCTATGACTTTGCAGCGGAAGATGTCGACGATCCGCAGTATTTCCGCCCGCAGCTCCGGCCTGGCCTGCACACAGATCAAGGCCATTTCGCGTTTAACCGACTTGGGCCCGGTCATATCGCGCAGTTTGATTACATTAATCAGTTTCCTGAGCTGCTTTTCAATTTGTTCGATGAGTGGCGGGTTGGCCTTGGTGACAATGGTGATTCTGGAAACCCGGGGATCCATGGTCGGTGCTGTGCACAAACTTTCAATATTGAATCCCTTGCCGCTGAATAATCCGGCAACCCTTGAAAGCACCCCCGGCTGATTATCAACCAGCATCGTCATCGTATGTTTTTTTTCTTCCATCGTTAAATTCCTTGTTGCGTGTTGCTATCCAGATATAATGGGCATTTGGTCAAGTTAATTTAAACGCGTAACCCGCAACTCTAAACGCTCAACCCGCGCCCGCCCACCTATACCAGCAGCATTTCCGTAATGGGTGCGCCGGCGGGAACCATAGGATAGACACTTTCCTCTCGGTCGACTCTAAAATCCATAATGACGGGTTGCGAAACCGAGAGGCCTTCTTTGATTACCGCTTCAACCTCCTCCGGTTTTGATGCCCGTAAACCGACGGCCCCGAATGCCTCAGCGAGTTTTACGAAGTCGGGCGCACAATCCATGTCCGTGCAGACGTAGCGTTTTTCGTAAAATAATTCCTGCCATTGGCGGACCATTCCCAGATAGGCGTTGTTCAAAATGGCCACCTTAACCGGCAAACAACATTGGACCGCCGTGGCCATCTCTTGAATGTTCATCTGAATGCTACCATCACCCGCAATATCGATTACCAGCTTATCGGGGCAGGCCATCTGGGCACCGATGGCTGCCGGCAGGCCAAATCCCATCGTGCCGAGGCCGCCGGATGTGATAAAATGGTTGGGCTGCTTAAAATGATAATATTGGGCGGCCCACATCTGGTTTTGGCCCACTTCGGTCGTGATAATGGCCTCACCTTTTGTTAATTCGTAGAGTTTTTCGACGACAAACTGGGGTTTGATTGTATCCTCCTGCTTGTAGGCCAGCGGTTTGGTGCTTTTCCAATCCTCAATTTGTGCGAACCATTTTTTACGTTTGGCGGCAATGTCTTCCAGGCCGGCTTCATCGATGAGTTCATTCAACAGACGCAGGCTGGCTTTACAATCTCCCACAATCGGAATGGTCACCGGTATATTTTTCCGGATTGAGGTCGGATCAATATCGATGTGAACGATTTTTGCCTGGGAAGCAAATGCATCTGTTTTTCCGGTGACGCGGTCATCAAATCGGACACCGATAGAAACGATAAGGTCGCAGGCGCCGGTGCTCATATTTGCCCGATAGGTACCATGCATGCCGATCATACCAAGCCACAGCGGGTCTGTGCCCGGAAATGCGCCCAAACCCATCAGAGAGGTCGTGACCGGAATCTGGGTTTTGCGGGCAAATTCGGTCAGTTCGGCTGCCGCCCGGGAAAGAATGATACCGCCCCCGGCAAAAATAACCGGTCGCTCTGATTCTTTGATCAGGTCAACCGCTTTTCGCAATTGCTTCATGTTCGGGTTGTAGGTCGGGTTGTATGATTTTAGCCGGACCTCTTTTATGGGAGTATAGTCAAAGGTTTCTTTGGTGACATCTTTGGGGATATCAACGAGTATCGGTCCCGGGCGACCGGAGCGGGCCAGGTAAAATGCTTCTTTAATGATACGGGGAAATTCTTCTGCGGATGGCACCAGATAATTATGTTTGGTGCAGGGGCGGGTGATGCCGACGATGTCAACTTCCTGGAAGGCGTCATTGCCAATTAGCTGAGTGGGAACCTGACCGGTAAAAACAACCAGGGGGATGGAGTCCATATAGGCCGTTGCAATACCGGTCACGGTGTTGGTTGCCCCTGGCCCCGAGGTCACCAGGCAAACGCCTGTTTTACCGCTGGCGCGGGCGTAACCGTCGGCTGCATGCACGGCGCCCTGTTCATGTCTGACCAGTATGCGCCGGATATCCGTTTTGGCCAATTCGTCAAATAAATCAATTACGACGCCGCCCGGGAACCCGAAGATGGTGTCCACCCCTTCTTCTTTGAGTACTTCCATCATAATTTGTGCACCGGTGAGTTCCATTTTTGTTTCCCTCTTTAAACTTCTTTAGCGTTAATGTTAGACTGTACGAATATGCCAATACCCGCGCAAAAAAAAATCCGTTATCAGCTTTGGAGCTGATAACGGATTTTTTTCTTGGACGATTAAGTCAGGCCATTATCAACCCCCTGCCCCGCAGCGGACAATAATAATGCCGCTGACGAGTACCAGAATCAGGCTAATAAGGTTGGTAATGACGTTTATTTTTTTCATGGTGGCTAAAATCGTTGACGTTATGCTACCTTGTAGCAGGTCAATATATTATTGTCAAGCTTTTTTAAATAGGCTCTTTAAAGCCGCATTCTTTTGACAGACAGATCAAAAAGGTCCCTTGCTTTTTGGTGGTCTTCTCAGCCAATATCTTCGCGCCGCATTGCGGGCAATCTTGTGCGATCGGCTTGTCCCAACTGGCAAACTCGCATTTCGGGAATCGGCTGCAGCCGTAAAATATTTTCCCGCGCTTTGAGCGTCTTTCAACGATATCTCCATCGCAGTGGTTTTCAGGACATTTAATACCGATTTTAGAATTGGCGCCATTGGAATTTAATGATTGGGTATTTTTACAATCCGGATAAGCGCTGCACGCTAAAAATTCGCCGTAGCGGCCGCGTTTGATCACCATCGGGCCGCCGCATTTATCGCAAAACTTATCAACCACTTCTTCGGAAGATATTTCAACAGGCTGGATGTTTCCTTTCTCATCACGAATGTAGTCATTGGAGTAACTGCAATCCGGATAGCCGCTGCATGCTAGAAAAGGCCCGTTTTTTCCGACCTTAATATGCAACGGCTCTTCACATTCCGGGCAATCGAGCCCGGTGGAAAATCCAACGCCTTTAACGCTGAGCATATCTTCAGCGGCGGCTTCCAGATCTTTTTTAAAGGGCTGATAAAACTGGGATAAGATTTTGAATAACTCATCCTCCGAGGATTCGATCCGGTCCAGATTTTCTTCCATTCGGGCAGTAAATTCCACATCAAAGATATCCGGGAAATTTTCGACCAAAAGGTCGTTTACGATAAAACCCAGTTCGGTCGGTCTGAAATATCTGTTTTGCAGGTCTGCATATTCTTTTTCTCGAATGGTAGACAATATGCTGGCGTAGGTACTGGGGCGACCAATCCCGTTCTCTTCGAGCTCTTTTACCAGCGAAGCTTCTGAAAATCTTGGCGGCGGCTGGGTGAAATGCTGTTTGGGTTCCAACTGCAGTAGCTTTAGGATCAACCCTTCCGAAAGCTCTGGAAGGGCTGGTGTTTTTTTCTGGTCCTTATCTGCGATTTCATCGTCGACCGACATGTAAAGTGCCATAAAGCCCGGGAATTTAACGGTTGAGCCGCTGGCGGCAAACTGATAAGAGCCGGCTTCAATTGTCACCGACACCTGATTGATGAGCGCCTGCTGCATCTGCGATGCCACAAATCGTTGCCAGATAAGCCGGTATAAAGACAGTTGATCATTTGATAAATACGGGGCCATTTCCTCAGGGGTTTTGGTGACCGCCGTTGGGCGGATGGCTTCATGGGCATCCTGAGCTTTTTTTCGATTTTTAAAAAAACGCGGCCTTTCCAGGGCATAATCACCACCAAATTTTCCACGGATGAATTCCAGGGCTTCATCGGCGGCCTCTGTGGCGATGCGGGTGGAATCGGTGCGCATGTAAGTGATAAGCCCGACGGGTCCTCCCGGACCCAGTTCGATACCTTCATAAAGTTGCTGAGCGATCAGCATTGTTTTTTTGGCAGAAAATCGTAGCTTGCGAATGGCATCCTGCTGAAGTTTACTGGTGGTAAAGGGCGGCAGTGGATTCTTGCGGATTGTCTTTTTCGCAATTTTTTTGACAACGAAATGGCGGCCTTCAAGTTCCGTTAAGATCGCATTGGTTTGTTCTTCATTTGGAATGTCAACTTTGTCATCATTTTTTTTGACCAGTTTTGCAGCAAACGGGGGCGGGGCGTCACCTTCAAGGTGTGCGGTAATGGACCAGTATTCACGGGGTTCAAACGCGTGGATGGCGCGTTCTCTTTCACAGATGATTCGGAGGGCAACAGATTGGACGCGGCCGGCACTCAAGCCGCCCTTGACCTTGCGCCACAGCAACGGCGAGACCTGGTAACCGACGAGTCTATCGAGTATCCGGCGGGCCTGTTGCGCTTCATATTTCGGCGCGTCAAGGCTTTGGGGTGAAACCATTGCTTTGTTGATGGCATCTTTGGTTAATTCATGGAAAAGGACCCGGTAAAATTTCCGCCCCTTTTTTTTAAGGACTTCGGATGTATGCCATGCGATGGCCTCCCCTTCGCGATCCGGGTCCGGTGCCAGGAAAATATCGGTGGCGTCTCCGGCAGCCTGTTTTAAGGTGTTTATTATTTTTTGCTTTCCGGGAATATTTTTATACTTGGGTTTAAACCCGCTTTCGATATCGATCCCCATTTCTTTGCTCGGGAGATCTTTAATGTGCCCGACAGTTGCAGCCACATTATAATCTTTGCCCAGGTATTTTTTTATCGTTCTGACTTTCGTTGGCGACTCCACAACTACAAGCGGTTTGGTCACGACCTCTCCTTCTAGTTAATCGGTTTTGTTTTCAGAAAGGGCAAAATATTTTCCCGGCAGCTGTTGCACGATTCCTTTAAGCTCTAATTGTAACAACAGGCTCAATAGTTTGCCAGACTCAATCTGGGTTTTACGTATAATGTTGTCAATATGCTCCGGATATGGGCTGAGAACATGATATACGGCCAGTTCTTCCGGCGGTAACGATAATTGTTTTTGGGCGGTATGATTTTGAACACCATTTTCAGGCAAACCAGGCGGTCCCATATCCAGATAGGCGACCAGTTCTTCAAGGACGTCCTGTGCGTTTTCCACCAATTTAGCCCCCTGTTTTATAAGGGCGTGAGTGCCGGTGCTTTTAAAAGATCGAATGCTTCCCGGAACCGCAAAGACTTCCCGATTCTGCTCGGCTGCAAGCCGTGCGGTGATCAGAGATCCGCTTTTGCGCGTGGCTTCCACGACGACCGTTCCCATACTCATACCGCTAATGACCCTGTTGCGAATTGGAAAATGATGTGCTTCAGGTTCTGTGTTCAACGCAAATTCGGAAATTACGGCACCTTTCTCTGAAATTTTTTCAAACAAACTCAGGTTTTGCAATGGATAGATCTTATTAAAACCGCTGCCCAGAACAGCAATGGTCTTACCCTTTCCTGCCAGGGCGCCCCGGTGAGCAGCCGCGTCAATCCCGACAGCCATGCCGCTGATGATGGTGATGTCGTGAGCGGACAGATCGGCGCACAGTTTCTGCGTGGTTGAAACGCCGTACGCGGTTGGGTTGCGTGATCCGACGACAGCAATATTTTTTGGGGACCCATCCAGGGTGCCGGAAACATACAAAAATGGCGGTGGATCCGGTATCTCCTTTAAAAGCGGCGGATACGATGAATCTGCCAGGGTTATAATCTTATATCCTTTTTGATTTGCTTGATCGAGTTCGGTTTCAATACTTGACGGTGCCTTATAGTTCAGTATCGCCGCTGATTGGCGTTTGGATATGCCTTCGACCTCAAGCAACTCCTGTTGTGACGCTTGAAAAACAGCCTCCGGCAAACCAAATCGGTCGATTAATCGCTTGAACAAGTGATTGCCGATTCCCGGAACGTTTTTCAAACAAAACCAAGGGTGCAGTTTTTCCATCTCAGTTACAGGCGTTCACGGTTCAGGGATCACCGTTCAAGGTTGCTTTCTCTCATTAACGTTCAAAGGTTCAGGGTTCAGCGTTCAAGGTTGTCCGAACCCTGAACCCTTGAACCGCTGAACCTCTGAACGTCTGCTCGGTTACTTTAGATCTCGATAGCAGCGTGGCTTTATTTGCGCCACCTTTACTATTGAGGATTATTTCTTGCCGCGATTCTGCCAGGCGAGCAATATGGGACTGGCCACGTAAATTGATGAATAGGTTCCAACAGCCACGCCGATGATCAAAGCGAAGGCGAAATCATGAATGATGCCACCGCCCAGCATAAAAAGCGTCACCACGACCATCAAGGTTGTCAGTGAGGTCAGCACCGTTCTGCCCAGTGTTTCATTAATGCTTCGATTGACGATAAATACCAGCGGTTTTTTGTGATATCTTCTCAGGTTTTCCCGGATGCGGTCAAAGACGATGATGGTATCGTTCAGCGAATATCCGATAATCGTCAGCAGCGCAGCGATAATCGGCAGCGTGAATTCGATGTCCATTAAGGAGAAGATCCCGACGGTGATAATGACATCGTGGATCAGCGCAACGATAGCGCCCATGGCATATTTTAGCTCCAGGAACCAGAAAATAACCAGGGTAACGATCAGGGCCGCGCCGATCAGGAAAGGAATGCTGACATTAAACAGGTTGAAAATATAAACCGCGCCAATAAGGGGGGCTGCCACCACGCCACTAAAAATCCATTTGAGTTCAAAGCGGCCGGAAATGTAGATCGTAATGAAAAGCAACGCATAAAACATGGCGAACAATGCTTTTTTCCTTCAATCCTCTCCCACCTGGGGGCCCACCATTTCCACGCGACGGATTTCCACCTCGCCTTGGGCGGATGACTGT
>JBFFCW010000182.1:0-7559 GCA_041559695.1 Desulfobacterales bacterium | reverse complement strand
TTTACCAAAGCGGCGCCCTGTGGAGCTCGATGACCCTGGCTGAAAACATTACACTGCCGTTGGGTGAATATACGGATTTAAGCCCGGGACAGATGCGGGAAATCGCATCTCTCAAGCTCGCCCTGGTCGGTCTGGCCGGCTTTGAGGATTATTATCCGTCGGAGATCAGCGGCGGGATGCGCAAACGTGCCGGACTGGCCAGAGCCATGGCGCTGGATCCGGATATATTGTTTTTTGACGAACCGTCGGCCGGATTAGACCCCATCAGCGCCAGTTTGCTGGATGAATTGATTCTCGAGCTTCGCGAAAGCCTGGGGGCGACCATTATCGTAGTTACCCATGAGCTGGCCAGCATCTTTGCCATCGGAAACAACTCCGTATACCTGGATCCGGACAAAAAAACCATGACCGCTGCCGGCGATCCGAAAAAGCTGCTCGAAGAAACCAAGGACCCCGAGCTGCGCAGGTTTTTGACGCGGGGGAAGGGCTAAAAAAGAGAGCGGCCTGAGGGCCTTTAGGAGCGCCACGCGGCAATGCGTGACTTTAGGGGCGGCCTTTGAGGCCTTTAGGTAAAAGTCAAATATAAATAAAACTTAAAGCGAAGCGCTCATCAAGTGAAACACGCCTCTCGTTTCGCCGAAGGTGAAACGATCAAATAAAGAAGTTTTGAAGCAAGATTACGATAAAGTAGGAAACGAACTTTTTTGGTGCACCTGCCATGGAGACTGATGTATTATGAGCAAACCAGCAAATAAGACAATGATCGGGGCCTTTGTTGTGGGAGCGGTGGTGCTGGCGGTGACTGCCGTGGTTCTCTTTGGCTCCGGCAAGTTTTTTCGAAAAACCGAACCGTGGCTAACTTTCTTCCAGGGCTCTGTGAAAGGTTTGAATATCGGCTCGCCGGTTGTGTTCAGAGGGGTTCAGGTCGGCCAGGTGACCGACATCATCGTGGGCTTTGATGCGACTCAACTTGCAGTTTTGATTCCGGTCTTCTTTGAAATAGATCCGGAAAAGTTTAAGGACATCGGCGATAGTAGCCAAAAAAGCGACCGGGAGATGCACCGCGCCCTAATCGAAAGGGGTTTGAGAGCTCAGCTGCAAATGCAGAGCCTGGTCACCGGTCAGCTGTTGATCAACATCGATTTTTATCCGGACACGCCCGCCCAATTGATTGGGATAGATCAGTTTAGAGACAAAATGCCCCTTGAGGAGTGGTGGGAAATTCCCTCAGTCGCCACACCGCTGCAGGAGCTGGAAAAAGCCCTGGGTGAACTTAATATCAAAGAAATCACCGAAGATATAAGAAAGGCGATGGACGGTATCGCCAAACTGGCAAGCTCCCCCGATTTGCATGAAGGCATCAGCATATTGAAAAATACACTCCTGGATGTCCAAAAATTGGCACGCAATCTGGACAGCAAGGTCGAGCCCCTGACCACCAGTCTCGATCAAACCCTGGTTGAGGCCAGGGCCGGAATCGGTGATGCCCGCAAATTGATGAATGAGCAGGCGCCGGCGCTGGTATCGAAGATCAAAAAGGCAGCCGAATCAGCCACAACGGCCCTGGATCACGCCAATACAACCCTAAAAAGCATTGAAGACCTGGCAAAAGAAGGCACCCAGCTGCGTCACGAAGTTTCCGCAGCGTTCACAGAAATTGCGGCGGCCTCCCGCTCCGTGCGCGTTTTAGCCGACTTCATTGAACAGCACCCGGATGCCATCATACGCGGACGGGCTAAAAAAACTGGAGGAAACTGATGCACCAAAACAATTTTAAACTCGAATGCGCAGTCCTATTGGCCTTAGTGCTGCTTTTGAATGGCTGTTTCGGGGGCGGAAGCCAGACGCCTGCCACCCGATTTTATGTCCTCAATTCCTTATACAGCGCGGAGAACCTAAACCCGCCGAAGCCGGTTGTGGTTTTAGAAGATGCCACCGTCGGGGTCGGCCCCATAAAGCTGTCACAAGTGCTCGACCGCCCCCAGATCATCCTGCGTACCAGTCAAAATGAAATCCGGGTAGCCGATTTAGACCGCTGGGCAGCACCATTAACTGAAAACATAACCAATGTGCTGGTGGACAACTTTTCGACCTTGCTTTCGACCGGATCGATTCTTAAATTTCCCTGGAAGACCTCGTTCCCTGTCGACTATCAAATCGTTTTGGAAATCACGCGCTTTGATGGCATGCCGGGAGGCAATGTTGACCTGAGAGGCCGCTGGGGTATTTTAGGCGAAAATGGGAGAAAAGTGCTTACGAAGAAAAAAACCGTCTTAACGGAGCCCATCGGTGGCGATACCATCGCCGAGATGGTTTCCGCCCAGAGCCGCCTGGTGTCAAAGCTCAGTCATGAAATTGCTGAAGAGATCAAAAAGCTTGAAGAAAAAAAATCCGGGCAGTAAGATCTCGTGAGTTTAAATTTTATAATTTGGATTGTGAATTTTTAGAGGAGAACATGAAAAAATATGTGTTGTTGATCATGGCTGCTTTTTTGCTGGCTGCGTGTACCAGCGGCAAAACGGAATTCTTCCCGTCCCAGGGGTATTCAGCGGATGCGGCTGAAGTAATGGTTATCCGGCAAAGACGTATGTGGGGAATGGGTTTTTCAATGCAGGTTCTTTTGGATGGTGAAGTCATCGCCCGGTTGAAGGCCGGGCAATATGTCGCTTTTTTTGTCAACCCGGGCGTCCACAAAATCGGAATACCGCAATCAACCATTACGGTCATGCTGGAGAGAGCGAACAAACATTATTTTGCGATAAAAACCGATTCATCCCAATTCGGCTTTGAGATCGAACGCATTAGTGAAAACAAAGCAACGTCATGGATGGCGCAGTCACAGTCGATTAATTAGAACCCATCTCAAAAATCTTACAAAAGCCGTGTGGTATCTATAAGTGCCGTTGAGCGCTTCAAACAACACCGTGTCTGTGGTTTCAGGTGTCAGTGTTCAGGTGTCAGCTTTTGGGCCGCTGGCTTCTCGCTTTTTGCTTCTGGCCAGGAACCGGTGACCAGAAGCCCGTAACCAGAGGTCATCTGTTTCTGACACCTGACACCTGAAATCTAAAATAACAACGTGTTTTGTAAATTACTTGCGGGACACGACACTAGATAATTTGGATTGCGCCAAACAATGGCGTCATTGTGCCCATGTAAAAATAGATACAGGGCTTCTATGGCATAGAAGCCCTGTATTTTTCGGGCAATTTTCTCAGATGGCGACAATTGCTGAAAGCGAGTCATATCCATCGCCATCGATCAGATCTAAAAATTGAATACTTAAAATTTAAACGCCACCAGCACGGCAGTGAAAAGCTGGGTTTCAGACCCTTGATCCACTACGGGGCTGTTATCATCAGCATCACCCACCAGCTGTTTGATTTGAAAGAGACCGCGCAAATCCCAGTTTGGCGCTAATCCCCAGTTCAAACCAAAATCCAGGCCGATGTCCTTCATACCCCCATCGGCGTCATACGCATCCAGCCCACTGCGGGCCGAATCCCGGCCCGTGACCCCAAAATAGGTGCTCATATAATCATCGCTGGCATAGGTACCGAAAGCGCCCATGGTAAGCACCCATTCGCTGCTGATAACCCAGTTGTAGCCGCCTTTGAGGGTACCGTAAGAGCCGTCGTGGGCATCACCGGTATCGGCCAGCAGGTCTAAAAACACATACCAATTTTCCCACTCGATGCCGCCAAAAATACCAAACTCATTGGCATCGCTCACTTTTTTCATTCTGTCCACCCGATTGTCCTCAACACTGTCTCGCTCCGCCCGATAATTGTAAACCGGCCCCAGGCGCCAGAAGTTGCTGGGGATCAGGTTGGCTCTGAGATTCAGTCCCAGCAATTTTACATACATCCCATTATCAAATTTGACCGAGCCGGTCGGCACCGGCACCAACTCGTAATCAGATGAGCCTTCGTAGTCGGGTGCCACACCGATACCACCGCCGATCGAGAACTCGGCTGCCTGAGCTCCGGAGATCACCAGCAATAATGCTGTCAGGCCAACCAAAAGTCCCATGAACATTTGTTGAATCTTCATTTTTTCTCCTGTTTTCCCTTTGTTGATTTGAACTGCAAAATAACTTCAGTATTGAATGAATAGGTTAAGCTAAAGAAAAAATCAAGGGAAAACCCGAGATTAAACCGCAATGAGACCCGGGCGAAGCAGTCCCAAACAGTTATAATACTAAAATATATGGGGTGGATTGCATCGAAACCGGACGATTTTATCCTGGAACGGAAACCAAAAGGGCAGAAAATCAACTTTTTGTGCCGATCGTTTTAAGCTCCAGCCCTAACAGGGTAATATCATCCTGGGGATTGGCATTGTCGCCAAAATTCATTAAAGATTTAATGGTTTTTTCAACGATGTGATGCACCGATTCCGCCTGCAGCGATTCAAGTGTTTCACAAAATCGTTCAGTGCCGAATAGTTCACTGTCAGGGCGCTCATATTCAACGATTCCGTCGGTATAAACAAACAATTTGTCGCCGGGATCAATTTTCAGGTACCCCTCCTCGAAGCGCTCCTTTTGGCCGCTTAAAAGGCGGAAGTCCCCCATTCCGATGGCAGGGCCGCCTTTTTGTAATAATTCCAAATTTCCGTTCTTGCGCAAAATAATGGAATATGGATGGCCGGCGTTGCTGTATCTGAGGTTGCCAGATTTGATGTTAATGAGCATGTAGGTGATGGTAAAAAAATTATCAAACCGGTCGAATGGAAACTCGGCATCAAGCGCGGCAAGCACTTCAGCCGGAGTCCTTAAATGATGGGTTCGCGATGACTTGCCGTATTTTGGCCTGAGAAGATGCCCGGAATTCGGCTGTAAAAACTGAGAGACCGAGACGGTTATCATTGCCGCTTGCACCCCGTGCCCGCTGACATCGAGCATGTAAATGGCCCAGTGATCCTCATCCAGCCGAAACATATTGAAAATGTCGCCGCCCATATGTTCACAGGGCTCAAATTTCCAGGCCACCGCCATGTTTTCGGCTGAATCAATTTTTTGGGGCAACAGGCTTAACTGAATCTGGGCCGCCGCGTCAAGGTCGGCATCCAGCCGTTTCTGTTTATCGAGCAGTTCCTGATTCAGCTGTTTGAGTTTTTTTTCGGTGGCCGAATACTTTAAGACCAGATCCTGCAGGAGCTGGTTATTGATACCGGTGTCTTTTAAAGAAGCCCAGTACTCTATAATTTGCTTTATCAGCAACGCATGCTGCGGCTTTTTAAAGTCTAACTCTTTAATTTTATCTTTTAACGCGTCTTCGAAATTCATCTTATCTGAACCGTTGCCCAATTTTGTCGAAATTGAAACGATAATCGCCTTCAATGATGCCATCGATCCCCACCCCTTTCAGGGTGGCCAGCGATTCGAACACATAGCGAAGGGTCTGTTTGTCGCTGATAATACTGCCGTGCTGCGGCGCAATGATCGTAAAAGGAATTTCCAAAATCTGCTCGAGTGAGTATCTTAGGGCTTTTTCAGATGGCATAACGGTTTTGTGGAAATTCAAGATATCCCGGATCGGACAGATCTTCCTGCCCTCCGGACATTCGGCAAGGCTGATGCAATCCATACATTCCGGTTTCAAATTTAGAAACAGTTCCCATTTGAGCCCCAGACTGCCGAACAGGTCGCTGGTGAACAAAATGCCGCTTTGGGGATCAAACGTAACAATGCTGCCGCCCGAATGTGAATACGGGGTTCTGAAAAACTGCAGGGTGCGGCCGGAAGAAAACGTATATTGATAATTTAGTTTGCTGATGGGAAGCAAGCGGGTGGCCACCGAGTAATGACGGATAAACATTAAGTTTGCCGAATCGGATATAATCCGCAGGTCATCTCTTTTGATGATATCTTCAAAATTAGGAATGCTGCCGCAAAGATCCGGGTCGTAGTGCTGGTAAAGCAAAGCGATAATCTGGTTGGGCGCAATGCCGGTTTGCAATATTTTCATCATCACCGTGGCAAAATCCGGGCGGCTGCCGCCGTCAATGACGACGGCCTCATCGTTATCGACAATCAGATACGGGTTGCATTGCAAACCGGCCTGCTCATCGTAAAAGCCGATCCAGTAAACACCTTCGGCGATTTGCACTGAACTCTCAAGGTCAATGTGGTCTTTTGGGGCGTGGAACATATCATCATCCTTCTCAAGTATAAGGAATAAATTAATATTCAATATAATTTCTGTATTCAGCATCACAATGTCAAGACCGTTGACAGAAAATAGCCGATCACAGACGTCAGCGGGGCTTCTGTATACCAGAAGCCCCGCATATTCTCTGAATTAAAACCGACGACCACTATGAAACTGAAATGACGCCAGACCGATATCGGCAGACAGTTGACTGTTAAAAACTGTAAACCACCAAAAGACCGCCAAATAGCTGATGCTTCGAACCCTCGTTGGTAACCGGGCTGCTTTCATCCGCATCGTTGATAAGAAGCTTATAGCCTCCCAGCAACCGGCCGCCCCAGTTTTCGGTAAACTGACACAAAATTCCCAGATCAAAGCCGACGTCCTTTAAGCCCTCATCGGCATCGAACGTTCTGAGTCCGCTGCGCGCCGAATCCCGGCCCGTGACGCCAAAATAGGTGCTCATATAATCATCATCGGCATAGGTGGTGGAGAGGCCAAAGGAAAGGGTCCAACTTTTGCTCGCTGCATATTTGTAGCCCCCGCGGGCAGTGCCCAGCCAGCCTTCATGGGCATTGCCCGTATCGGCTAAAAACTCCAGGGAAACAAACCAGTTATTGTAATCAAAGCCCGCAAAGCCCCCGATCTCGTTTGCATCGCTCACATTTTGCATATCATCAACCCGGTTGTTGTCTACCCGGCTGCGAGATGCACGATAATTGTACATGGGGCCCAGACGCCAGGTCCGGCTGGGAATCAGGTTGGCTTTGACGGTTAAGCCCTGCAGGTTCACAAACATCCCGTTTTCAAGGGCCAGATTTGCAAAGGGTATCGGCACGAATTTATAGTCATCCGAGCCCTCATAATCGGGTGCCATTCCGGCACCGCCGCCGATGGAGATATCTGCTGCCGTTGCAATCGATGCCACAGCAGCCACCATACAGAAGATGGATAATCCAGCCAAAAACTTCAATATCTTAATTTGATATTTCATTTGCTTTCCTCCTTCAGGAATAGCAACAGGTTTGCCAATCCACTGGAAGTGAGCCTTGCGCCTATTCGTCAATCATTTTGTTGCGATGCTCAACGTAGGCGTCACGAACTGCCACATAGGGGTCCAGAACGGCCTCTTTGAGGGCATCGATATCGTCGATCTCAAACGATATTTCATTAAATTTGTCATAGGCCAGAATGCCGTACTTGGTTTTCCAGTCTAAATCCAGCCAGCTGATCGGATCCAGGAACATTGAATCGACAAACCGGGCACTGTCGCGCAGGCTGGACGGTCCTAAAATCGGAAACATAATGAAAAACCCGTTGTCAGCGCCCCAGACCCCCAGCGTCTGACCCAGGTCTTCGGGACTGGGCGGCAGGCTCTCGTAATAGGAAGCCGGTGTCTGGATGCCC
>JBFFCW010000181.1:0-7565 GCA_041559695.1 Desulfobacterales bacterium | reverse complement strand
GTGGGATGATTTCTGCACCGGATCACGCTATTTTGAGGGAACGGTAGCTCCGGAAGGTAATCTATTAAATTCCATCGGGCAGCGCTATTTTAATCGTATCATTTGTCCGGCCAAACACCGCGATTGTTTCAATCGGGGTGACAGCCTTTTAAAGATGGTCGAAAATACGCGAGCCCAGGGGGTCATCTTTGTTATTTTGAAATTTTGTGACCCCCATGCCTTTGATTTTCCGTATATAAAAGAATTATTGGATCGAGCCGGAATTCCCAGTATGTTACTGGAGATAGAAAATCAGCAGACTTCAGAAGAACAATTAAGAACCAGATTAGAAGCGTTCATCGAACTTCTTTAAAGCGCTTAACATGAGGGAGCAGGTGTGTCTGAAAAAGAGCAGGGTAAAGATTTAGAGCTGGAAAAACGCAAGATCAAATGCGTAAAGCAGATGAAAGAGATCATGACCGAGTACTACATCGAGGCCAAGACCGCCGGGCAAACAGGCAAAAAGGTGGCCTGGATTACCAGCGGCGGCCCGGTGGAACCCCTCATTGCCATGGATGTCATTCCGGTGTATCCGGAAAATCACGGCGCCATGATCGGGGCCGCTAAAATGGGCGTGGATCTTTGCGAAAAGGCGGAGGCCATGGGGTATTCGCGAGATCTTTGCTCGTATGCGCGCGCGGATATCGGTTGCGCGCCGATCGACGGGGGGCCGATCGGCGGGCTGCCCCGGCCGGACATGCTGGTCTGCTGCAACAATATCTGCGGGACGGTTCTCAAATGGTACGAAATTCAGGCGCGCTATTATGATGTGCCGCTGTTCGTTTTGGACACGCCTTTTTGCCACACCGAATTTTCTGATGACGCCAAAAAATATGTGCGGGAACAGATCACCGAATATGTGGAATTTCTTGAAAAGATCTGTGGCAAGAAAGCAGACGCTGACCGCATGGCCGAAGTCGGCCGAATGGCCATTGAGGGCCAGCGTCTGTGGCAGGCGGTGCTGGATACCACCACCCACCGGCCGTCACCGATGAGCGCTTTTGACGCTTTTTTTCACCTGGCCTTAATCGTGACCCTGCGCGGCACCCAGGTTGCAATTGACTATTACAAGGCGCTTTTAAAAGAAATGAAAGAGCGGGTTGACGCTGGAATCGGTGCCGTACCCGCTGAAAAGTATCGGCTTTTATGGGATAACCTGCCGGTCTGGTATCGGACGCGCTGGCTATCTGAAAAATTTGCGGCTCACGGCGCCTGCCTGGTGGCGGACACCTATACATCGGCCTGGTGCAGTTCGCTGAAGTATCTTAAGGAAGACAATTTTTTGGATTCGATGGCAGAAGGCTATGCCCGCATTTACCTGAATATCAGCGTTGATGAAATGGCTGAAAATGTCGTACAGATGATCGATAAATATGAGGCCGACGGCCTGGTGATGCATTCCAACCGCAGCTGCAAACCTTACTCGCTCGGTCAGTATGATATCCAGAAAATCATTCAGCAAAAAAGGGGTATCCCGACCTTGCTGATTGAAGCCGATATGGTCGATGAACGAAGTTTTTCTGAAAGTCAGATTGAAACCCGCATCGATGCATTTATGGAGGTGCTGAAAAACAAATAATGATGTTGGAATAATGGAATGATGCAAAAATGGAATAACGGGTATGAAAAGCGGATGATTTGCTTATTTTAATCTCCTGTGAAGGGCAAATATATAAAATAGATATCTTTCCACCAAACCCCGTATTCCAACATTCCATTGTTCCATTATCCCTGAAATTGAACGATGAGGTGAAGGTATGCTTAGCGTGGGGATTGATGTGGGTTCGATAACGACCAAAGCGGCTGTGGTGCAGGACGGCAACTTGATTTCCGACCGGGTGATGTTAACCGGCTATAATGCGCAGGATGCCGGGACAAAAGTCTATGAGGACATTATCGCCGATCTGGGAATAAAAGCCTCCGCCGTAGATAAGATTATTGCAACCGGCTATGGCCGCAAAAGCGTTGTCATCGCCGACAAGGCGGTTACCGAGATCACCTGCCATGCTGTTGGCGCCCATTACCTGAATCCGGCCGTCCGTTCGATTATCGATATCGGCGGTCAGGACAGCAAAGCCATCGTGGTTGATGAAAATGGCGGCGTGATGGATTTTGCCATGAACGATAAGTGCGCGGCCGGTACCGGACGGTTTCTGGAGGTGATGGCACGGGCGCTTGAAGTTGACATCAATGATTTTGGCGGGGTCTCGCTACAAGCCGATACACCGGCAAAAATCAGCAGCCTGTGTACCGTTTTTGCGGAATCAGAAGTGATTTCTCTTATCTCCAAAGGCGAAAAAAGAGAAAATATCATTGCCGGCATCCACGAATCGATTGCCGCCCGGGTGGTCGCCATGGCCGGCCGCATCGGTCTGTCAGCACCGCTGATGATGACCGGTGGCGTCGCTAAAAACAAAGGGGTGGTTAAGGCCTTGGAAAATAAAACCGGGCATGGCATTGAGGTGTCGCAAAAGGCCCAGGTAACCGGGGCGATCGGGGCCGCATTAATCGCAAGTTTCCAATCTTAAGCCGGGCAGGCTGAGCCAAACAGGAAAAATAAATCACAAAAGCACGAAAGGCTAAACTAAGGCTTCGTGCTTTTTAAATTTCGTGTTTTCGTGATAAAAAAATTCAATCTTCCTTTTCGGGTTCCAATTTCAGATGGTCGGGTATGATCATGGTTTCAACGATGATTTCTTTTAAGGAAAGAGCCGTGATTCCCAGGTCGTATTCTTCACTCAGATCGTTGATTTGATCAAAGCAATTGTGGCAGGGCGAAATCACGATTTTGGCTCCGGTTTCCTTGATTTGATCGGCCTTTAGTTTTCCGGAAGCCATCCTGAAGGGTTTGTAGTCCGGCCCCATCGGCATTATGCCCCCGCCGCCGCCGCAGCAGTGATTATGTTCGCGGTTGGGGGCCATATCCCGAAAATCTTCGGCAATATAAGGTATGATTTTACGGGCATGTTCCCAGAGACCGCCGTTGCGGGATACATTGCAGGGGTCCTGGTAGGTGATCGGTTCTTTGATTTTTTTTGCGGGGTCGATTTTAATGCGACCGTCCCGCAGGTATTCACAGAGCAACTGGACGTAATGAACAATTTCCACCGGCGGTCTGCCATCCGGGTATCCGGCAAGATACGGTCCTTCGAAGGCCATTGAGCGGTAGGCGTGCCCGCATTCGGTAATCAGAATATACTGCGCGTTGAGTTCCTGGGCTTTTTCGTAAACGTTTTTGACCTGTTTGCCGGCCAGATTGCGGTTGCCCGCAAACATGGGCAGGTTGGTGCAATCCCAGCCGAAAGTGGGAATGGTCCAGCTTTCTTTTGCAGCTGCAAAGATAATGGCGGCGTTTGAAATGTCCTGGGGATAATAAACGGGCTCTCGCGGATTAATGGTATACATAAACCTGACGCCGGGCTGATCCATCGGGATATCTACCCCCCGGTAGTCATCTTCTACCTCTTCGACCATCCACTCGCACGTATCGACCAGTTCTTCCACCGGGATGCCCATGTGATTGCCGGTTTTATCGCAATGATCCGAAAAGGAAGCCAGTTGTTTGGGCGTTACTCCCTGAGAGTGGCAGACACTGCGGGCGATGGCGATCATGGTTGCGACGTCGATCCCAAACGGACAATACATCGAACAGCGCTTGCACATGGTGCATTGCAGCCATGCGATTTCATAGCATTTTTCCAGAAAAGTACGGTCCACTTTGCCCTTGCGCCGAATCATTTCACCCAGTGTGTGTCTGAATTTATAGGCCGGACTCAGGCGGGGATCTCGATCATTGCTGACATACACAAAGCAGCTCTCCGCACACAACCCGCAGCGGGAGCAAATGCTCATCCAGGTTCGAATGCGGGCGCCATGATTGGCATCCAGGATTTGACGCACCCGGTTGACATCCACGGGTGCATCCGTATTGCGTTCGAATTCAAATTTTTTTTCAGCAGTTTTCATTTTAGGCCATTTGAATTTTGGTTATTCGAGATTGTTTCGAATTTGATACTGTTTTAAAAAGCACCGAGATTATTGTTTTGACCTAAATCTATTAAGCGCTGAACGTTACCAAGAACGAGCGCCTCTGCGCCCGCCCATCTCAAAGCCGATAAAGGCCCGGGTAAAAAAGAATAAAATCATATGGCTCAGCTTGGTTGTTGGAACCAGGATCAAAAGAATCTGACTCAATACAATATGCAGGATCAGCAGTACTTCATAAGGACCCCATTGGTGATATGCCAGAAAGCCGGTTAAAAAGGGCAATGTCGTCATAATCAGCAGAAAATAGTCCCATGAGCTGGTTAAAATCCGGACTTCGGGTTTGATGCGACGGCGGATGAATAAAAACACAGCAGCGGCAATCAGAACCAGCGTCAATCCGTCGGCCAGCACATCGGGCAGGGACCACAGGCTGATGCCGAAAGCTTCATCCCACAACAGGATGTGGGCACTGAAAAACAACGGGACCGCCAGTAATGACAGGTGAAAGAGAAAGGCAACGAGGGCAAAAACCGGTTGCTGGCGCATTGAGGCACTGGCCCAGGGAATTAACCATCGAACAATCGATCGCAGTCCCCATCCAAGGTTGAAATGATTGTAAACGACCCGGTCCTTTTGAAGGCTCAGCCGAAATAAGAGGGCGATTCGGATCAGCAACCCACCGGTAAAAAAGATGAAGGTAAACCAGAGTGCCGGGCCGGTCAGAAAATCATAAATAATGTTCCAATTCATTTCGATTATTTCACCACTTCAATAATTTCCTTAAAACAATCGCTGCCGGCGTCTTTGAGCAATTCGAACAATGCCGTTTCGGTACTGGTTAAGCCGGCACCGTTGGCCTTACTTTTTTCGAGGCCGATCAACCTGTTTTCAGGGGTTCGGGAGGCGACCGCATCTGCGACAACCTGAACGTTGAATTTTAGATGTATTAAATCGGCCACGGTCTGGTAAACACAGACGTGTGCTTCAATACCGGCAACCAGCATGTTTTTGCAGTTGACGGCTTTGAGATCTTTCATAAACGATTCGTTGCCGCAACAGCTGAAACTGAACTTGCTCACCGGTTTCTTGTCCGGCAGGAGGTCCGCAATTTCCCGGATCGTCGGCCCCAGACCATCCGGATTTTGTTCAGCCCATAGGATGGGCAGCCCCAATACGCGGGTCCCTTTAACCAGTCTTTTGAGATTATCAAACAAGGCCTCTTTGTTGTGCATGGCCCGAGCTAATTTTTCCTGAATATCAATCAGCACCAGGGCCGTATCATCGGTTGTGATCATTTAATTTCTCCCCCAGTCATAAAAATGGCAAAGTCCATAAAAGACTTTGCCCCATGAATATAATATATAAAAGATTCTTAAATTATAGTAAAATGCTGTGTCTCCTCACACGGTTTATTCGTCGAAAACCGACTCACTGCGCCATTTACCGACCCGTAACCAGCGGTCTCGGCGCTCTGTGATATCCCGGCGCTCTCTGCCGGTTCTCCGGTCCTGGCCGGTGACCCAATTTTTTTTGGTGTTTTTCTTTCGTTTGTCTTGATCGCCGCGGCGCTCAGCCGGAGACCGTTCCTGCCATGCTTCGATTTTTAGATCGCGGTTCACCATTTGCTCCTTGCATTCCGGTCGGCTCATTTCGGATCCGTTTCAGGTTCCCGACATTTCCTACCATCTCAAAATGGATGGTTTTCCTTCAGCCAACATTAAAAATCTAGCATTATTTCAGTTAGAAATAGACGCCTGTATTTGCGAGGAGTTATCTGTAGAGGTTCTTAAAACAATCTGAATAATATGCGACTGAATTAATAAGAAAAATTCAAAGATATGTCAATGGAAAATGCAGTTGACGCAGTTAACTTGTAATTCTATAGATTTCTTCTGCCGTTTCTGAAAAGGCTTTGATCATTTTAGCTTGATGGGGGGTTAGCTGGCTGAATATGATGCCCATTCCGTTTTGGCTGCTCCAGACGATTTCGCCGGTAACCGTCAGTGGTTTTTGATAGTGTGGAACAGAAAAAGTCATAATAATTTCCTGGCCGCTGAAAAAATAATCGCTGGTTTCAATAAACACGCCGTGCACACTGATATCAAGAATATAGCCTTTGAACCGGCGATTCTGCACAGAATATTTGACGGGCATCAGGCAGGCTTTTCGCGAATGTCGCCGCCGGTCATCCCCGCTCACCGGGCGGGCGGATTTTTCTAATTGTTTCAGCAAGACGCTTTGCTGCTCATCGGGCAAATCAATTACTAGCTTAAAGATATGGTCGCTGAATTTATCTTTCAGCAATTCTTTCAAGATAATGAGCACCCGGTCTTCGGAGACATGGTTCATCAGATCAAATATGCGCTCGATGACCGGGTATTTTCCGGACAGCGTATCAGATGCCGTCATTTTATTACTCCTGATAAAACTCAGTTGAGAGCTGGAGTTTATTTTTTTTAAATTTTTCGATGAGTTTTTCTCTGTTTGTGCTATCAGCGGTTGAAGCAATAGGAAATAATCCTTTATGCTATATCGGTCACCGTATTGTAAAACTTGACAGACGAATTTGAGAAATACTTTATAAAAATCCACATTTTATGGGAGCCTCCCTTATGGACCATAAGCCGTGCGAAAAGCATTTTGGTTTTTTGAACTTGTTTGAAAACGGATTTTTCGGTCCCATATTTTTGTTGCCAAACCCGACATCTTTCTGTTATAGCCATTTTATTTAATATCAACTGTTTAATGGATGAGGTGGATTCATTTTTCTGATTAAGAAACCTTATTTTTAGAAGAAGGTGTTTAGCGATCGGTTTTGTTAGCCAGAATTGACATCGACGGTGTTGTTGTTTGAATAAATTCCGTCGGGGAAACCTTAATTAAAAAGAAGAGGAGGGAAAATGATGAAACGTTTCAACCTATGTGTTATTGTCGTAATGGCGGTGGTTCTTACAGCCGGCTTTGCGCTGGCCGGCACGCTCGATGAAGTGCGAGCCAGGGGGCATGTCATCGCCGGCGTGAATGGCGGCGTTTTTGGATTCAGCATGCCGGATGACAAAGGTGTCTGGAAAGGCCTGGATGTGGACACCGCCAGGGCGGTTGCCGCTGCTGTATTTGGCGATGCCAGCAAGGTGAAATTTTCGGCACTCACCGCTGTGCAGCGATTACCGGCGCTTCAAGCCAAGGAAATTGACGTCCTGTGCCGCAATACCACTCAGACCCTGACGCGCGAAACCACCAACGGTTTGAATTTCACCCACGTCAATTATTACGATGGCCAGGGATTTTTGGTGCCGAAAAAATTGGGGATCAAAAGCGCCAAAGAACTGGGCGGCGCCACGGTTTGCGTTCTGCCGGGTACGACCACCGAGATGAATGCGGCCGACTTTTTCCGGACCGCCAAGTTGCCATGGAAGCCAGTGGTTATCGAGCAGACCGCCGAGCTGTCCAAGGCCTTTTTTGCCGGCCGTTGTGATGTTCTGACCTCAGATGCGTCGCAATTGGCCGCCCATCGGTCGGTTGCACCCAATCCCGCGGAT
>JBFFCW010000180.1:0-7606 GCA_041559695.1 Desulfobacterales bacterium | reverse complement strand
GAATTTGCCGGTATACGGGTGGTCCTTTTTGTGGAGGATTCTCCGGCTTACATTTCCTCTTTGCTGCCGGTGCTTTACAAAGAACTGGTGAGCCAGACCCAGGCAATTATGGAATACCGGCACCACGAAGAACATAAACTGCTGACCATGCGGGCGCGGCCCAAAATCCTGATTGCCGAAAACTTCGAGGAAGCCAATCGGCTTTTTGAAAAATTCGAGCCCTATGTTTTAGGCGTTATATCCGATGTTCGCATCCCGCGAAACTGCGTGCTGGATGAAAATGGCGGCGTCGCATTTCTATCAAAGATAAAAAAAGACCGCTTCGATATTCCGCTTTTGCTCACCAGCTCTGAATCAATCAATGCAGATAAGGCCAAAAATATTCCGGCCGCGTTTGTTGATAAAAACTCTCCCAGCTTGCATGCCGAGGTCCGCAAGTTTTTCCTGGATCAACTGGGATTTGGAGATTTTGTCTTCCGCAAACCCGATGGCCGGGAAATCGCCCGCGCACCCAATTTGCGTAAATTCGAAGAAATATTGCACCGTGTTCCTGAAGATTCCTTTCTGCACCATAGCAGGCGCAATGATTTTTCAAGATGGCTGTTTGCGCGCACCGAAATCGTACTGGCATCCAAAATGCGCCCCCTACGAGATGATGACTTTGCCAGTGTTGAAAGCCACCGGCAGTATCTGATTTCCATGATCCGAACATGGCGCAAGCGGCGGCAAAAAGGCGTGGTGGCCGATTTTCATCCCGGAGACTTTGATCCGGATACGGAGTTTTTTAAAATCGGCAAAGGCTCTATGGGGGGTAAGGCCCGGGGACTGGCATTCGTTGCCAATTTGCTTCAGCGGCTTCCGGCCATACATAAAAAATTTGAGGATGTGAACATTTTTGTTCCCCAGACCCTGGTGGTGACCACCGAAGGCTTTGATGCTTTTATCGAGGAAAATGATCTCAAGGAACTGGCAAAATCCGATGCGCCGGACGAGGAAATTGCCGAAGTCTTCCATGGCGCCAATTTTCCGCAATGGATTGCCGAAGAGCTCAAAGCCTATCTCGAACGAATTAACTATCCGTTGGCCGTTCGATCTTCAAGCCTGCTGGAAGATGCCCAATTTCGTGCTTATGCGGGCCTTTATCGAACCTACATGCTTCCCAATGACCACTCAAAGCTCAACGTGCGGTTGGAAAAGTTGATCAATGCGATCAAACTGGTTTATGCGTCAACTTACTTTCGAAATCCCAAAGCATTTTCAAAACGGGTGGGGCATCGCACCGAAGAAGAGAAGATGGGCGTCATCATCCAGCAACTGGTCGGAGAAAGATACGGCAATTATTTTTACCCGACTATTTCCGGTGTTGCCCAGTCTCATAATTACTACCCTTTTGCTAAAATGAAACCGGAAGAAGGCATCACCACGGTGGCGCTGGGTCTGGGCAAGACGGTTATGGAGGGCGAAAAAGCCCTGCGGTTTTCTCCCAGATATCCGCAGTTACTTCCGCAGCGTTCTTCGGTAGAAGATATCCTGGAAAACTCACAGCAGCTTTTTTATGCTTTGAATATGGGCGAGGACTCTCCGGAGGTTGGCATCCTCGAGGATGCCAACCTCGCAAAAAGAGATGTCAGCGATGCCGATGAAGAAGCCCCGGTGAAGCTTTTGGCCAGCACCTATATTCCCGAAGAACATCGGATCAGAGATTCTGCTCATATGCCCGGCTATCGGGTACTTACATTTGCCCAGGTTTTGAAGTATGGGCAGTTTCCCCTGGCTGAAATTCTTTCCGATGTTTTGGATCTGGGTCAGGAAGGTATGGGCTGTCCGGTGGAGCTCGAATTTTCGATCAATATGCCCCTGAATCCGGATCAAAAATCGGAATTTGCCTTTTTACAGCTCAGGCCGATGACGGCCCGTGCGGAACTGCTTCAGGTGAAAATAAGCGATGACGAAATTGCCAGATCTTTTTGCGTTTCTTCCCGTGCGCTGGGCAATGCTGAAAAGAATGATATGGCCGACATCCTCTTTGTAAAACCCGGTGAGTTTGATCCTGCCAAGACCCCGCAAATTGCCCGGGAGATTGGCGAGTTGAACGCGGGTCTGTTAAATGAATCCCGTAAATACCTGCTGGTCGGTCCGGGCAGATGGGGCTCGGCCGACCGCTGGCTGGGAATCCCGGTCAGCTGGGCCGAGATTTGCGGCGTAGGGGCGATGGTTGAAACATCTTCATCGGAGTTGAAGGCCGATCCATCCCAGGGCTCGCACTTTTTCCATAATATCACCACGCTGGGGATCACCTATGCAACCGTTCTGGATGAAGACTCGGGCGTTGTCGATTGGAACTGGCTGACCTCTCAACCGCTGGCCAATGAAACCCCGTATATCGGCCATATTCGACTTGATCAACCGTTCATTTTGAAAGTGGACGGGAGGTCTTCAAAATGCGTGATGTACATACAAGGTTAGCCCGTTGGGCCCGTCAGCCCGTTGCCGGTTAAGAATAAAATCAGACGATTTTCCTTTTTTAACGGGCTAAATCCCGTTTCACGAGGACCTTCGGCTGGCAACGGGCCAACCGGTTTAACCTTGTCTCTTGCCTCGTAGAATACTGAGAAATAATGATCGGCTGTGAAGAAAAAGAAACTCAAATCAGCTAATAAAAAGACAGATTTGTTGACCGCTCTGGTAGCGAATGCGGCCGGAGAAATTTTTGAACTCGACGGTTTTGCAGCAGTGGGTATGGCCGGGAAGGCGCAAATACCGCTGACCCTGAAGAATACCTGCAGCATGCCTTTTGGCAGCGAGCTCATGTACCTGCCGGATCGCAGGCCGGTTTTATTCAACCTGCATTCAGGCCAGATCGAGGCGGTAACTGAGAATCCTTACGCTCCCGGTCAACCGCTATTTCCGGTAAGCGTATTTAATTCCCCGGGCTATGTCATTTCGTATCTGGCTGCTTATGTCGAAACCCCAAAAGCGCAAGCGCTGCCACTTTTTTCATACGGCGCCGTGGGATGGCACCGGGGCAAATTTCGATCCGCCGTTGTTGGCGTCGATCGCGAAAAACGACAGGACCTGCGGATGATGAAACCGGACGATGTTGCCGTCGGCATCGGAAAAATGCGCAAGCAGATGCCCGCCAATCGCCTCAGTTCCCATCTTGAAAGATGCGCCCTGCAGTTTGGATGCCCGGCGGCCAAAAATTTCTTTTTGGGCCGCTACGAAGCGCCCTTGCCCACCGCCGAACAATGTAATGCCCGCTGCCTGGGCTGCCTGTCTTTACAGAAACACAGCGGCATTCCGCACAGCCAGGACCGCATCGGATTCACCCCGTCCCCGCAAGAAATTGCTGAAGTGGCGCTGACGCATATCAAACGGGTCGACCAAAGCGTGGTCAGTTTCGGACAGGGCTGCGAAGGAGATCCCCTGCTGGCCGCCGATGTCATTGCGCCGGCCATTCGTCTGATCCGCTCTGAAACGGACCGGGGCACCATTAATATGAACACCAACGCCAGCCGGCCGCAAGCACTGCAAAAAGTGGTTGATGCCGGCCTGGACAGCATTCGTATCAGCATGAACAGTGTACGCGAAAATTGCTATCATGCTTATTTTCGTCCGAAAGGTTACGGATTTTTCGATGTCTTGAAAAGCATCGAGCTTGCTGCGGGCAGCGGTCTTTTTGTTGCGGTAAATTATTTAAACTGCCCGGGCTTTACGGACACACCGCCGGAGACAGAAGCCCTACGCCGGTTCGTGAAGGCATACCCGATTCACATGATTCAGTGGCGCAACTTGAATTTTGATCCGCTGCGGTATTATAAAATTATGGACGGCGTGGCCCCAGACGGCGCGCCCAGCGGAATGAAGAATCTGCTGGAACAGATCCGGCAGGAATTTCCGCAGCTCAAATTCGGCTATTTCAACCCGCCCAAGGAGAAATTTTAGAATTCACCGCAGAGATGCAAAGTTCGCAGAGAAGAAGTTTCCTTGTCTTTCAAAGGAAAGCAAAATAAAAAATAAGCTGTGCGAACGCTGCGTCTCTGCGGTGAATAATCAATCAAAATGAAATGGATTGAAGCAAAAGTTGTTTTTGATGCCGATGACAACCGCCTTGCGGGCGAACTCATAGCCAACCTGTTTTTTGAATTCGACCTGCAGGGTGTGGTAGAAGAAGACCCTGCAATAGAGACGGCCGAGGACTGGGCTGAGGACTCGGTTGGACGTGCGGAGCAGCACGCGGTTATCGGTTATTTTCCTAAAGACCGGCAGGCCAAAAAGCGCTGCAGGGTTCTGGAGGAAAAACTGGCCGTTTTAAAAGAGCATTCCATGCTGCTTTATCGGGTGCGTTATAAAGAGCTGGATGAAGAAGACTGGGCCGAGGCCTGGAAGGTTTTTTTTGAGCCCCGGAGAATCGGGCAAAAGATTGTTGTCAAACCCACCTGGTGCGCGTACGAAGCCGATCCCGAGGATATCGTGCTGGAACTGGATCCCGGCATGGCCTTTGGCACCGGCACGCACCCGACCACGGCCTTGTGTATTCGTCTGATTGAAGTTTATCTCCACAAAGGCGATTCGTTTTTAGATATCGGCACCGGCTCCGGGATATTAATGCTGGCGGCGGCCCGGCTGGGCGCCGGTTTCGTTTGCGGCCTTGATAAAAATGAAATGGCTGTTAAAATTGCTGAAACAAACCTGCGATTGAACGGGATCGCACCGCAGAGATTTTCAGTCAAAGCGGGCAACCTCGTTGCCGGAGTTGAAGAACGGTACGACGTGGTAGTGGCCAATATATTAACCCGGGTGATCTATAACCTGTTAGAGGATATTGAAAAGATCCTCAATGACAGGGCCATTTTTATTTGCTCAGGGATCCTCGAAAAAAACGAAAACCTGGTGATTGCCAGAATGAAAACCATCGGATTTGATATTCTTGACCTATGCATAGAAGATCAGTGGGTGGCGATCGCCGGGCGTTTTACCAAAAGGCGCAGGGCATAAGGCGCAAGGTTCATGGTCTGGATCAAAAACCATGCGCCGCTTGCCTTGAGCCAGTCGTTAAACAGCACCAACGCCTAAATATCCGGGAGAACTTTAATGAGAGTTTTACTCGTAGAGGACGACCGCAAGATTGCCTCTTTTATCATCAAGGGTTTAAAAGCCGCAGGATTTGCCGTGGACCATGAAGCCAACGGCGAAGACGGTTTGCACCTGGCTTTAACCGAGCCTTACGATGCCGCAATTATCGATGTTATGCTGCCGAAAATGGATGGCTTGAGATTGATTGAAAGGCTGCGCCAAGAAAAACTGAAAACACCGGTCATTATTTTAAGTGCCAAGGGGGAAGTCGATGATCGGGTAAAAGGGCTGCAGACCGGTGCGGATGACTATCTGACAAAACCGTTCGCATTTTCCGAATTGCTGGCCCGACTGCAGGCCCTGATTCGGCGCAGCAGCGATGCATCGGAGCCGACCAAGCTGACAATCGCGGACATCAGCATGAATTTAATTACCCGGGAAGTTGTGCGTGCCGGCAAAAAAGTCGATTTGCAGCCGCTGGAATTTTCTTTGCTGGAGTACCTGCTGCGTAATGCCGGCAGAGTGGTTTCCAAAACCATGATTATGGAGCATGTCTGGGATTATTATTTTGATCCCCAGACGAACGTCGTGGAATCTCGAATTTACAAACTGCGCGAAAAAATTGACAAAGGATTTCCCGCCAGGCTGATTCATACGGTGCGCGGAGTGGGCTATGTTCTTAAAGAAGATAACTAGTATTCACCATACCCTGGCGTTCCGCCTGACCTTATGGTACGCAGGTATCTTCATGTTGACCTCCTGTGTGGCGTTTCTCTTTTTCTATTTTTTGATTACCTCCGTTATCCGGGATCGCACCGATCAGGATCTGCTGGGAGAGGCCCGAACGCTGTCTTCGATCCTCAAGGTGCAGGGCATGAAAGCCGTCAAGCGCCAGATCATTTTTGAGGCTCAGGCCGCCGGCGAAAAAAAGATCTTCTTGCGTTTGCTTTCCCTTGACGGCCAGGAATTTTCTTCTTCCAACATGTCATATTGGCGCGATATCGGGGTTGGAAAGGCCGCGATTGAGCAACTGATCGGTGAAAATCGGCCGGTTTTTAATACCGTCAGCCTGCCGGACCGCAAACATCACATCCGGGTACTTTATGCCATTGTCGGCCGCAACATTATTCTGCAGCTGGGGCAATCCATGGAACATTATACCCGCTTTATTGAAGCCTTTCGCAAAATATTTGTCACCACCATGGCTTCATTGTTTATCTTTGCCGCCATTATCGGATGGTTTATGGCCCGCAGGGCCCTGGCGGGTGTTGAAGCGGTTACCCGGACCGCCCGGCAGATATCGGAGAGCAGCCTCAAAGAGCGGGTGCCGGTGAAAAAATACCAGGACGAGATTGATCAGCTGGCCATCACCTTTAACCAGATGCTGGACCGTATTCAAACGCTGGTCACCGGTATCAGAGAAATGAGCGACAACATTGCGCATGACCTTAAAAGTCCGATTACGCGAATCCGGGGGATCTCCGAAGTTTCCCTGACCACCGGCGCTTCTGAAAAAGAATATGAAAACATGGCCGCCAGCACGGTCGAAGAGTGCGACCGGTTGCTGGATATGATCAACACCATGCTGGTTATTTCCAAGACCGAAGCCGGTGTCAACGAACTGGATGCCAAAGAACTGGACATTGGCGCAGTGGTGCGTGATGCCTGTGAACTGTTCCAGTCGCCGGCAGAAGATAAAGACTTAAGACTGGTTTGTAATGTTCCCGGCAAGTTCGGCATTTTTGGCGACAATCGGATGATTCAAAGAATGATCGCCAACCTGCTCGATAATGCCATCAAGTACACACCCGCCGGCGGGAGCGTTGAAGTGACGGTCAACACCGGAAACCATGATGGGGTTGCCATTGCGGTCAAAGATACCGGTATTGGCATTTCCGAGAAAGATATGCCGCATATTTTTGAGCGTTTTTATCGCTGTGATCCCAGCCGTTCAGAGGCCGGCATCGGCCTGGGCCTGAGCTTTGCCAGGGCCATTGCCCGGGCCCATGGCGGCGACATCTCCGTTTTCAGTAAACCGGGTCAAGGCAGCACATTTGCCGTAACCTTTCCCGGAACCGGTTTCTGATTTGAAACGGGTTCAAAGATCAACCCATAAATATGCCCTCTGATGCAGAATGGAGACAGGCCAATGTCCGATTCAACGAAATCATATAATCCGGATCGCATCAAACAAAATAAAACAACGAAAAAACAGCCAGAGGATCAGGCCTTCGACGCGCAAAAAGAGCCGCCGGCCACCCTGCAGACCGCTTCCGGCATTCCGCTCAAATCGCTGTACACACCGGAGGATATTTCCCATCTGGATTATCATCGACAAATCGGGCTTCCCGGCCAGGAGCCGTTTGTTCGCGGCGTTTACCCCAGCATGTACCGGGGGCGCAGCTGGACACTGCGGCAGCTGGCCGGATTCGGACCGGCGGAGGAGACCAACAAGCGCTATAAATTTCTGCTTAAAGAAGGCGCGACGGGTATTAACGGGGTTTTCGATTATCCGACCCTGAGGGGGTTT
>JBFFCW010000179.1:0-7612 GCA_041559695.1 Desulfobacterales bacterium | reverse complement strand
CTGTTCGACACCGAAGGTTCAGGCCGACACCGAACATGTTTCGATACCGCCTGTTCTTTGTGTATTTGGACTTGAATGAATTGCCCACCTTATTTGACAATCATCCGCTCTGGTCTTTTCAGCGGGTGAACATCGCTTATTTTCGCCGCAAAGATCACTTCGGTGACCCGAAACAGCCGATCGATCAGGCGGTGCGCCATCTGGTGGCAGAAAAAACCGGACGTCCGCCCGAGGGGCCGATTCGGTTGCTGACCCATTTTCGATATTTCGGCTACTGCTTCAATCCGGCCAGCTTTTACTATTGCTATGATTCAGCGGATTCAGCGGTGGAGACCATCGTCGTTGAAATACACAACACACCCTGGGGTGAGGTGCACTGCTATGTCCTGAGCCGCGAACAAAACGAGCATCCGGTCAAGAACTGGCGGCGACATCGGTTGAAAAAAGTTTTTCATGTTTCTCCGTTTATCGATATGGACATCGACTATGACTGGCGGTTCCGCGAACCCGACGCCTCCATCCGCGTGCACATGATCGACTTTGAGAACGGGCAAAAGCTGTTTGATGCCAGCCTCGCATTGAAACGCCGCGAAATGAATCCTCGGGCTCTGACCCGTGTGCTGATCAAGTACCCGCTAATGACGGCCAAAGTCACCGCCATGATTTACTGGCAGGCATTGCGGTTATTGCTCAAAAAGACCCCTTTGTTTGATCATCCCAAAAAACGCAAGCCGATTGGAGGGAGGTATCGCCCATGACCACCACGATTTTGCCTTCTGATGCGCCGGCGCTTGAAAACATCCGTAGCCGCCCGACGGACGGCCTGGCCCGTAAATTTCTTTTTGGAATTTTGCGCAAATTAAAGCGCGGTAAAATCACCATCCTGGAGGGGCCGCATCGGCACGTTTTCGGTCAATCAAGCAGCGCGTATCCACTCGAGGCAGTCATTAATGTCTATCATCCCCGATTTTACAGCAAAGCCGTTCTGGGCGGCAGCATCGGCAGTGCGGAGGCTTACATGAACGGTTTGTGGTCGGCAGACGATCTCACCACCGCATTGCGCATCATGGCCTTGAATCGCGATAGTTTTGAGCGCCTGGATAAAGGCTGGTCAAAGGTCTCGGCACCGTTTCACAAGATATGGCATTTTCTTCGTAAAAATACCCAAAGCGGTAGTCGCAAAAATATCACCGCCCACTATGACCTGGGCAATGATTTTTATCGGTTGTTTTTAGACGAAACCCTAACCTACTCCTGCGGTATTTTTGATCGTAACGGCAGCAGCATGCGGGATGCTTCGATTGCCAAATATGACCGCATCTGCCAAAAACTTGAGCTCGGCCCCGATGATGACGTGATTGAAATCGGCTCCGGCTGGGGGGGTTTTGCGATGTATGCCGCCCAAAATTACGGCTGCCGGATCACCACCACCACGATTTCCGACCAACAATTTAAACTGGCCAAACAGCGCATTGCGGATTCCGGCGCGGCCGATCGCATTAATTTGGTTATGAAGGATTATCGGGATCTTAAGGGAAAATATGACAAACTGGTTTCGATCGAGATGATCGAGGCCGTCGGACATCACTATCTCGATGACTACTTTCGATCCTGCAGCCGATTGCTGAAGCCGGACGGCATGATGCTGTTGCAGGCGATTACGATTGCCGACCAGGTGTTCGAGCGCCACAAGCGCTCGGTTGATTTTATCAAACGCTATATTTTCCCGGGCAGCTGTATACCGTCGATCGCCGCCATGACATCTGCGATTGCCAGGGCCACCGACCTGCGTCTTTTTCATCTGGAAGATATCACGCCGCATTATGCTAAAACCCTGGCCTGCTGGCGGGAGCAATTCTTCAACAATATCGATGATGTCAAAGGGCTGGAGTATTCAGAGGCGTTTATTCGCATGTGGGACTATTATTTCAGCTACTGTGAAGCGGGTTTCGCCGAGCGCTATATCGGGGATGTGCAAATGCTGTTCACCAAACCCATGTGCCGGCGTGAGCCGCTGATACCTGATTTAAGCGCTCGTTAGAGCCTGTCGGAAAGGAGCTTACACAGATGAATGTTTGGGTGCCGATTTTGCTGTTATTGATACTGGCCGAGGTCTGGTGGTTTGGCGCGCACTGTATGGCTTATCTCAGCGATATACGAGACTTATTTGGAAAAATGATCAAGATGACGGAAGGGGCGACAAGCAGTGATTAAATTGGCCGCAAAGACCAATAAACTGTAACTTTTGTCTGTTATTTTGTCTCTATAGTATTCTCGATTTCGCTTACCATCAATACTCCATCGTATGGTGGTGGTTCAGTTTGCGCTGAGTTTCCTCCTTTCCTCAGTGGGGTCAAGCTACTGAGCCACCACACTTCTATAAATCCATTCCCAACGTCGATAAAGCGCCCATCATCGCCGATCATTTCCAGACCATTTTTAGGGTGACCGTCTTGTTTGGTTGCATCTTCGGCTGAGCATTTCTTTGGAATAAACCAGAATTTTAAAATAGTATTTGGCGAACAGAAAAGAAATGCTTATCATCTTAAATTAAATGATTTGATAAATGTTACAACCATTGTCGCATTTAAAATGGCACCCAGAACCCCATAAGCCAGGAGGAAGGCAAAGTGATGGAAATTAAAAAGATCTTATGGCCGACGGATTTATCGGAAAACGCCGCAACGGCGCTGCCGCTGGTGACGTCCTTATCCCAAAAATATGCGGCTGAGATCCATATTTTGTATGTGCTAAAAGACTACCCAGAATTTGGCGCATCTTATGGCTATAATGATCCCGGCGATTACGAAAAAATGCGGCAATGGGAGCAGCAGACGGCACAGAAACGGCTTGACGAAATCTGCGAAAATTTTTTAAACGCCTGCCCGCTTTATGTTCGTCACATCAGTGTCGGTGATCCGGTTAAAGAGATCCTCAAACTGATCCAGAATGAGGATATCGACATGGTCATTATGGCCAGCCAGGGCAGCGAGGCCCATTTTGATTTTGGCAGTGTTGCCGACCGTGTGATCAAATGCACGTCAATCCCCACGGTGATAATACCGGTATGATGAAACATTTATTTTCAAAGCACCTGTCGCTGTGTGTGTGTATCCTGTTGAGCGCAACCCAGGCGACCGCCGGGCCTGACAAATTATCGCCCTGCCCGGATTCGCCCAACTGTGTTTGCTCCCAGAGCACAGGTACAGCGCGGTTTATCGAACCGCTGCATTATGCCGGCAACCTCGCCGATGCCAGGCAAAAGCTCATCGGCCTGCTGGAGAACGCTAAACGTGTCCGTCTGATAAGCGCTGAAACGGATTACCTTCATGCTGAATTTCGTTCGTTAATTTTTAATTTTGTCGATGACGTCGAATTTTATTTCCCTTCGGAAGACCGCATCATACATGTCAGGTCCGCATCCCGGACAGGCTATTACGACTTTGGTGCAAACCGCCGACGGGTGGAGCGGTTGCGCTCGGCATTTGAAAATTTGGCAAAATAGTCATCCGCTTAAAAGAAACGTCATTTATTCGAGGTTACGATGAACATTTCATTTTATCTGAAGCTGTATGCACTTACCGTACCCGTTTTCTTCATTATCGACCTGGTCTGGCTGGGCGTTGTCGCCCGGGGATTTTATCAAAAAAACCTGAAATTTATTCTCAGCCCGAATGTCAACTGGACCGCCGCCATCATTTTTTATCTGATGTATATCGCCGGGATTCTGATTTTTGCGGTTGTGCCGGGCGTCGCTAAAGATTCATTGCGACACGCAGCTCTGTGGGGCGCGCTGTTTGGGTTTTTCACGTATGCAACCTACGACTTGACGAATTTAGCCCTGCTCAAAGATTGGCCGCTCAACATTGTGATCGTCGATATCCTCTGGGGGATGGTGCTTTGTACGATTGTTGCGACACTCAGCTTTTATATTGCCAAGTGGCTGGTATGATTCAGGAACGGACATTTGATGTTGACCCTGAAATGCGAATCGCAAAAAATTTGATTGCAGCAAGCTGCGTCCAGGTTGCTTTCATGATCAATTTAGCCGTAATCGCGCCTGCAGATCTTGTCTATGATTTTTCACCAGAAAATTTCTCGAATTCTCTGATGCTGCGCAAATAATCCTCACCTCTTACAGCGGCGCTATTGTTATGGCCGCCGCCGTTAATGAATTTCAACCGTTTCGGAGATGACGTTTTTTCATACAGACGGCGGCTCATCGCTGAGGGAACCCGGACGTCTTTTGTGCCATGCATAAACAATACCGGTATTTTCAGACGTCTGACTTTCTTCAGGGAATCAAACTTTTGATCAACAATCAGAGTTCAAGAGCTTGACTTGCAGCATAACCAAACAAAAAGGCTTTCATTTAAACCCCTTACCCACAAATCGCATACGTCAGAGCGTCTCAGCGTTTCCGCCATTAAAAACATGGGATTCGGTTCGCTAATCACACGAAATCTTTCAGAAAGAAAGTTGGAATCCGGCTATTGACATTTACACGATAGCGTATATATTTAGACAATTATTAGACAAAAATAGAAATTTTAATATTTGTACAACTATAAACCCAGACAGACACCCTCATTTGGCTAAAGGAGTCGAACATGATAGCGTTGTTAACCATGGCTAGCGCGTTGACCCTGTTGGTGTTCGGCACGGTAGTCGTTATCCAGGCCTACCATCATGGCAATGCCATGCAGCGTTCAACACTCAGTGAGACGGCTACCAACAAAGATAAAGTCATCACATTTGGCGAATATTAGTCGATCATGCCGAACAAATACGCTGGAGCTTCAATGCTCCGCGAGCACCGGCGGTGATGGCGCCAACAGCGAAAATGAATGAAACCATTACAATTCGCATCACTTGTAGGTAGACCAATATGCTGAATATCAAAAGACCAAAACGAAATAAAAATACAGGGCCTGTGATTGGCAGAGCAGCCGAAAAAAAACGATCCAACCTGGAGAAAGCCGCACCGGGGCGCTTGAATTCAGCACCGATCGGGCTGACAAAAAAAACGGCTCAACCGAATACACTTCAGCGGTATCTCTCTGACATCAGTCAATATAAACTGTTAACCAGACAAGAAGAAATATCGCTTGCTACAAGACTGCATCGACACGGCGACAAGGCGGCGGCCCATCGACTGATAACTTCCAACCTTAGGCTGGTGGTCAAAATTGCGCTGGATTACAGGAGGCTATGGATGCAGAATTTGATGGATCTCATCCAGGAAGGAAACATCGGTCTCATTAAAGCGGTGGAGAAATTCGATCCGGACAGGAAGGTTAAATTTTCATATTACGCATCATTCTGGATTAAAGCATATATAATCAAGCATTTAATGGATAGCTGGCGCCTGGTGAAAATCGGAACCACCCAGGCGCAAAGAAAGCTTTTCTTCAGGCTAAAAAAGGAAAAGCAAAAGTTGCGGGACATGGGCTTTGAGCCCAAAGCGGAGCTGCTATCAGAGAGATTGGGCGTTACGCAAAAGGACGTTGTCGAAATGGACCAGCGGATTAATGGTTGGGATGTTTCTCTGGATGCGCCTTTGACAGAAAATTCCGATACAGCGCGAATCGAATTTTTAAAAACGTCCTCCGAATCGCTGGAGGAAAAGATATCAAAAAAGGAGATTGAAGCCATTCTTCATCAACGAATTGCTGAATTCAAAAAAGAAATGAACCAACGAGAGCTCGATATTTTTAATCAACGTATTTTTGCGGAAAATCCTAAGACACTGGCGGAAATCGGCAAGCGATATGGGATTTCAAGAGAACGCGTTCGGCAAATACAAAAAAATATCATTGTTAAAATGAAAGATTCATTTAAGCACGCATTACCCGATTATGCCGCATACAGTGAGGGCGGTTAAGCCGATTAAGTTCTGCGAGAAGTCATAAAAAAGGACGCTTTCATGATCAGAGCGGTTAAGGCAAAAATATTGAATTTGGTAAAATCGATGCTCAAAGAGGGGATGAGCCTGAGAAAAATATCGCTGTGCATTGCTGTGGGGATTGTTTTGGGTATATTTCCCGTTTTGGGCACGACCACCTTGCTGTGCACCGTTGCCGCCTTGGCTTTGCGGTTGAATCTGCCGGCCGTTCAGATCGTGAACTATATGGTTTACCCTCTGCAACTCGTTCTGCTGGCGCCTTTTTATGGTACCGGCAGCTGGTTATGCAAACAACAAAGTTGGCCGTTGATCGGTACGGATTTGGTCGGTTTGCTGCAAAATGATTTTTGGGGCAGCATGACCGGCCTGTGGGATTTGACACTTTATGCGATTTTGACATGGTTGGTCATCAGCCCGTTAATTTTCCTGCTATTGTACGGCGCCTCAAAGCCGGTGATTCGAGCCCTGGCTACTTACCGCAGATAAAAGTCGTATTTTAACCCTTATTTTTTCGCGTAATTTCATGGTTTTTTCTTTTTGGGAACCCAGGGAAAAAATGACGGGGTGCGCCTGATATACTCGCGGTATCCTGGCCGGGTGTTGACAATGGTTTTTTCCGTCAGTGGAATGCCGGTCATCTTCAGTAAAACAGCGGAAATAACCAACGGGCTCACCACAGTCCACCAGCTGTTTGGCGTGGACAATACAATCAGAAAAATTCCCCACCAGATTAAACATTCACCGAAATAATTGGGATGGCGGGAGTAGGCCCATAGCCCGCGGTCCATCACTTTGCCCGCGTTGGTCGGATCGGCCTTAAATCGCGCCAGCTGCCAGTCGCTGACAGATTCAAAAACAAATCCGATCATCCAAATGACGAATCCCAGAAAATCGAGCCCGGTCAAATGGGCTGGTGTGGGGGAAAGTTGCCCATATTGAATCGTCCCGGCGATCACCCATAAAAACAGGGCCTGGAGTAAAAACACTTTAAACAGACTGATGATCCAGAACCGGTCGCCGGCGGCCTTTCTCCAGCCACCATAGCGGGGATCTTCACCCCTACCCCAGTTGCGCCAGGACAGATGCGCACTCAGTCGAAGCCCCCACACAGTGGTAAGCAAAACGATTAGAATTTTGCGACCGACAAATCCGTCAGCCTGGCCAAACGCCAACCAGGCAATCAAGACAAAACCCAGGCCCCAGAGGCTGTCAACAATCGATACGTTTTTGTAAATCAGGCTGATCAGCCAACCGCAAATCATCATGCTTAACACGGCGACAAGGTTTCCGCCGAAAATGGTGATTAAATTTTCCATTCTAATTACTCCAGACACCCTGCCGGTCTTTAAGAGATCATTCGCTGCGGCTGTAACGGATCTGCCACTGAATTGCCGGCCTGACGCTCAGCAATCGCGTCGCGAATTTGCTCATGAACGCGGCTGCTGATCGGGTATGCCAAGACGATGATAAAGGCGATGATATTGCAAGCCGACGGCACCAGCGCATACAGGGTTCTCAAGGTCAGCTGCACCTGTTGGGTTTGTGCGACGTTCGGTTCATAACCGGCGTAACCGAGGATGGACAGTCCCGCACCCACACCGATGGCAGCAGCAAATTTCTTGGCGATGGACCACAGGCCGATATACTGTCCCTCCCGTCTCTGACCGGTGAGCAGTTCATCATAATCAATGACATCCGCCTGAATGG